>CANRJG010000007.1 GCA_947630875.1 uncultured Lachnospiraceae bacterium | reverse complement strand
TTTCCAACATGACAAAAGTGGAAGAAATTTTTGAGGAGCAGTTGAAAAAATGTCAGGTGGAATACTTTGACTTCTATTTGTTCCACAATGTCTGCGAGATGAACATTGACGCATATCTGGATGAAAAGTATGGGCTTTATGACTATTTGATGAAACAGAAAGCAAACGGAAGGATTCGTCATCTCGGATTTTCCTCCCATGGAAGCTATGACGTGATGGAACGCTTCTTGGAGAAATACGGAAAGAGCATGGAATTTTGTCAGATCCAGATGAATTACCTGGACTGGAGCTTCCAGGACGCCAAAGCAAAGGTGGAACTTCTGAAAAAACACCACATCCCCGTTTGGGTGATGGAGCCATTGCGGGGCGGCCGCCTGGCAAATCTGACTGGCGAGGAAGAAGCCCTGTTAAAGGCCATGCGTCCCGATGAGAAAATCCCTGCCTGGGCGTTCCGCTTCCTGCAGTCCATCCCGGAGGTGACTGTCGTACTGTCCGGCATGTCCAACATGGAGCAGATGATAGAAAATATCCGGACTTTCCAGGAGGAAAAACCCCTTTCCGAGGAAGAAAAGAAAAATTTGCTGGCTATGGCGGATGAAATGGTACGGAAAATCGTTCTGCCCTGTACCGCCTGCCATTACTGTGTGAGTCACTGCCCGCAGGGACTGGATATTCCGACCTTGCTGGCTTTCTACAATGAACACTGCTTCACCAACGGCGGATTTATCGCGTCGATGGCCCTGTCCTCATATCCGAAAGACAAGCTGCCAAGCGCCTGTATAGGCTGCAGGAGCTGCGAAGCTGTCTGTCCGCAGCAGATTAAGGTTTCTGAGGCCATGGCTGATTTTGCCGAAAAATTAAACATGTAAAACAATACTGGGAAGTTTGGAGGTGCAAAGTGATTATGAAGATACTTGTCATTGACGCCCAGGGCGGCGGAATCGGAAGACAGCTGGTTACGGAAATCAAACGAAAGTTTCCGGATGCCTTTGTGATGGCGGTCGGCACCAATACCACCGCTACAGCTTCCATGCTGAAAGCAGGGGCAGATGAGGCTGCCACCGGAGAAAATGCAGTGATTGTCGCCAGCCGGATGGCCGATGTGATTGTGGGACCGGTGGGGATCGTGATTGCAGACGCTTTGTTGGGAGAAGTTACACCCAAAATGGCTGTTGCGGTTGCCCAGAGCAGCGCCGCGCGTATTTTGATTCCCTTTCATCACTGCAATAACGTGATCGTTGGGATATCCAGTTATAATACCGGTGCGCTGATCGAAAATGCAATCGCGGAAATTGAGAAATTATCCGGGACAGGGATTGACCGGTCAAAGAATTTGTGATAAAAAATAAGTAATTGATACAGCAGGAAGCTGGCGGAAGGTGCAGAAGCACTTTGTTTTAAGACTTTTTTTGCATGGCATATCAGGAAGGTATGCGTTTTCTTCTGAAGAGGAGAGCGTGTACCTTTTTTGTTTTAGGTACACGAAAAAAATCATATTTTTTAGGAGGAAGTAATTATGGCATGTTTTTTAGTACCGGCCGCTGAAGCAGTCGCCACAACCATTGCTGCAAAGGTAATCAAAACAAAGGAATCGCGTGCAGAAGCTGTATTTGACAGTACGGAACAGACTGCACAGGAAATGGTGGAAAAAATTCCGTTTTCGCAAAAACTGGGCTGGCTGAATCGCCTGCTTTGGGGCGGTTCCGCTTTGCTTTGTTTTGAACATGTATGGCACGGGGAAGTCGTACCCTGGTTCCCGTTTTTGACTGCGGCAGCAGATCCTTCCGAGGCCTCTGCCATGCTGCATGAGATGGCTACGACCGGCGTGATGATGACCGTGCTGGTGACGGCCGTCTGGCTGGGTATGCTGGCAGTATCTTCCGTCATTGAAAAACGGACAATCAGTGAAAAGCAGCTGAAACGCTGCAGGAGGTCTGTAAAATGACCTTACTGACCACCATTTTTGCGGCTGTCGTCTGTACCATTCTCTGGTACTGCAGCGCATCCGGACGTGAAATGAAAATCGGCATACTCTGCTGGATGTACTGGGGCGCATCTTTGATGTGGCTGGTGGATGCCGTCTTTGAATACGTATCGCTGCGCGCGGCGTATTTTACGCCGGCCCCTGCCGATCTGCTGAATGATTTCTATCTGGGCCTTTCGGTAGTGGCGCTGGGCCTGATCATCTGGCTGGTGATTGTGTTGATCAAAGATCCGAAAGGCGTTGTGAGAGAAGCGCTTTTCAGAAAGAAAAAATAATGCAGAGCAAAAGCGGCTTTGCCTTGCCCGGCGGGCCGCTTTCCCTGTATACATCGGAGGAATCCATGCATAACGAAACAAAACAGGTACTGGAAGCTGTGCAAAACGGCACACTGTCAGTGGATGAAGCGCTTTTAAAACTCAAAGCAAAACCTTTTGAAGACATTGGCTATGCCAAAGTGGACCTGCACCGGAAAATGCGGCAGGGGGTTTCCGAAGTCATTTACGGCGCAGGAAAAACGCCCCGGCAGATTTGCGGAATCATAGAAACTTTGCGAAGCAACGGGCAGGAACAGATTCTGATTACCCGGCTTTCTCAGGAAGCGGCAGCAGAGGTGCAAAAAACGCAGACAATGGAATATGATCCGACGGCACGTATCGGCTGGATCGGCGATATGCAGGAGGCCGACGGCATGGGAAAAATTGTTGTGGCCACCGGCGGTACAAGTGATATACCGGTTGCCGAAGAAGCCGCGCTGACTGCCCGGTTTTTAAAGAACGAGGTGGTACGTCTGTATGATGTAGGCGTCGCCGGATTGCACCGTATTCTTTCCCGGTTGGATGTCCTTATGGATGCCAGCGTCGTCATAGCGGTAGCCGGGATGGAAGGCGCCCTTGCCAGTGTTCTGGGAGGTTTGACAGACTGTCCGGTGATTGCCGTGCCTACCAGTGTGGGATACGGCGCGTCATTTCAGGGACTGTCGGCCCTTTTGTCGATGCTGAATTCCTGCGCCAGCGGTGTTTCGGTGGTCAATATTGACAATGGCTTCGGCGCAGGGTATCTTGCAAGCAGGATCAATCACATGGAGAGAAAAAAATGAAGGTTTTATATTTGGACTGCGGCATGGGAGCCGCGGGAGATATGCTGGCTGCGGCACTTTTAGAGCTGCTGCCGGACCCGGACGGATTTGTGGAGCGTTTGAATAGCCTTGGTATTCCCGGGGTACAGTTTGTAAAGGAAAAAACCGTGAAATGCGGTATTACCGGCACACATATGCATGTCCTGGTACATGGCGAAGAGGAAGGCGAAGGCACACATATCCATGAACATACGCACAGCCATGATCATGCAGAACATTCTCATCATCATGATCATGCGCATCACCACAGCAGCATGGCAGATATTGAACACATTGTACGTGGGCATCTTTCTTTGCCGAAAAAGGTGCAGGATGATGTGCTGGCGGTTTACGGGCTGATTGCCGGGGTGGAAAGCCATGTTCACGGCGTTCCTGTTACGGAAATTCATTTTCATGAAGTGGGAACCATGGATGCCATCGCCGATATCACGGCGGTTTGTCTGCTGATCAATGAACTGCACCCGGAGGAAATCGTGGTTTCTCCGGTTCATGTGGGAAGCGGGCAGGTAAAATGCGCGCACGGAATACTGCCTGTGCCTGCGCCGGCAACTGCGTACATTTTAAAGGATGTTCCCATGTATGGCGGCGAAATACAGGGAGAACTGTGTACGCCTACCGGCGCGGCGCTTTTAAAGCATTTCGCATCGTGTTTTGGCCCGATGCCTGTAATGAAAACGGAAGCCATCGGCTATGGCATGGGGCAAAAGGATTTTGCGGCAGCCAACTGCGTCCGTGCGTTCCTGGGAGAGAGCAGGGACAGAACCGATATGGTATCGGAATTGTCCTGCAATGTGGACGATATGACGGCGGAAGAAATCGGATTCGCCATGGAACGGCTGTTTGAAGGCGGAGCGCTGGAAGTGTATACGGTTCCCATTGGCATGAAAAAATCCCGTCCGGGGACGCTGATCCGGGTGATGTATCGGGAGGCCGACAGGGATGCGATGATCGCGTTGCTGTTTCGATATACGTCGACCATCGGGGTCCGGGAGGCATTGACACGCCGTTACGTGCTGGAACGCAGAAATGAGAGCATAGACACGCCCTATGGCGAAGTACACCGGAAAGTTTCTTCCGGATACGGCGTCTGCCGCAGGAAATACGAATATGAGGATCTGGCGCGAATCGCGAGAGAAAAGGGGATTTCTCTGGAAGATGCGAAGAAAAAAATAGATAAAAGCTTAGAATAATTCTAAAATAATTTGCAAACAAAATTCTCAATACAGGTTGATTTTTGAGCGATTTTGCGTATAATATAATTAAGCATGAATGCTTCGTGTGGCGGCACGTAAAAGCTGTACTGCGCTTGGGCAGGGTAATTACCAAGGCTGTTTAGATATTCGGAAGAATATCGCGCCCACACCAGGGAGATACGGTGGATCCGCGCCGGGGATCTGAATTTCCGGCGGCTATAGATGTTCGGAAGGACGTCGCGGCTGACAGCCAGCAGAAAACCGCCAATTTGAATGAAAGCGCTGGATGACGGTATGTTGTCCGGCGCATTATTATTTTACTTAGGATATAGGAAAAATGAGTAGAAAACGAGACAGACTTGTTCTCAAAGCCAAAATTGAATCAGCTGCAAATGAATACAAGAAAAAACTAGTTGGAAAACGTTTCTTATACGTATTTGACGGCAGATATATTGAGGTTATTTTTAAAAGAGATAATTTTCGACATTTAACAGGCGTACATACATTTTTATCGGCTGAGAGATTCTTTAAATATGCTTTACAGAAAAAGTTAAGTATTTCGCAATTTGATTTTAATGCAGTACATCCGTATGATTTGTGTGTTCGAAAAGTACGTCATATCGAAGAAATCGCTCGAATGGCAACATCTGAGAGTTTTATGGTAGAAGAGATTGTGACAAAAACAAAGAATTATAAATTTGGAACAACGGATCTAAATTTTACACTTTGTATGAATAAAGAACTTGATGACAAAGGATATGAAAAAGGTGATTGTTATGTTGTACAGTCCCTGCGAGATGAAGACTGTTTTTCCAAAAGTAAAAATGCGTATACAGTTACGCATATTTTTGCAAGACCTAATGATAAACCAAAATATACAGAGCTTTTGTGTATGGATAAATCGGCAAATATAGAAAATCTTCCGAAAAAGATCAAAGAAATGTTGGCACCTGCAATATTAACAATCAATAGAGAAAATACAGAGGAATATCAATGAACGATTACCATGCGAAAAAAAGAGAACTGGAGATCCGCATAAAACAGCTGGACAGCGTTCTGGTGGCCTTTTCTTCCGGTGTGGATTCCACCTTTCTGCTGAAGGTGTCCCACGATGTTTTAGGCGAAAAGGCTGTGGCAGTCACCGCCCGCGCTGATATTTATCCGGTTCGGGAAACAAAAGAAGCGGACAGTTTTTGCAAAAAAGAGGGAATTCGTCAGATTTTCGTGGACTTTGACGCATTGTCGGTGGAAGGCTTTTGCGAAAATCCGAAAGATCGCTGTTATCTCTGCAAACGGACGCTGTTTCAGACTTTCGGCAGAATCGCACAGGAAAACGGGATACCATATATCCTGGAAGGTTCCAATCTGGACGATGAAGGAGATTATCGTCCGGGGATGAGGGCGGTGAAGGAACTGGGCATTCAAAGTCCGCTTCGGGAAGCCCGCCTTACAAAAGCAGAAATCCGACAGCTGTCCCATGAAATGGGCCTGCCTACATGGAGCAAGCCGTCCTGTGCCTGCCTGGCATCCCGTTTTGCCTATGGGGAGAAAATCGATGAGATAAAACTTGCAAGAGTGGCACAGGCAGAACAGCTGCTGCTGGATCTTGGCTTTTCTCAGGTACGGGTGCGTGTCCACGGCGATATTGCCCGCATTGAGATTACGGAAGATGCCATGGAACAACTGCTGCAGCCGGAGATGCGCCAAAGGATTCATGATGCTCTGATAAAGCTGGGATTTTTGTATGTGACACTGGATCTGGGCGGATATCAGACGGGCAGTATGAACAAAATGCTGAAATGATTACAGCGTCAAAAGCTCGAACACATGGTAGGATTGTGGGAGCTGCGAAGCAGCGTAACAATCCGTAATCACTTTTGACGCCCGAATCATGAAAATTTTCTGATAAATCTGTAACCTGTGAACTGAAAATAACGATCTTTAAAGTATAGGAACAAAAATCACAGGAAATAAAAAAGGAGAAATCAGAAGATGAAGAAAGAATCGGTTTTCAGGAAGCTGTTGTTTATCGGCTGTGTTGTCGGTATACTGCTGTTTTCAGCGATCGGTGTGGAAGCTTCCCAGTACCGCCTGGGAGACATTAATACCGATGGCTCCGTCAATGCGGCGGATGCCCTGCTGGCGCTGCAGAGTGCCGCACAGATAAATACGCTGGAAGCGGATCAGGTTGTCGCTGCCGATGTAAATAAAGACAATGCTGTTTCTGCAGAGGACGCCCTGCAGATTTTAACAGTTGCAGCCAGACTGGATATTTTCCGGATCCCGGTGGGATTGAACGTAGACGGCGACGCATACACCATCGATAAAATTTTTGATGTGGGTGCGTATGTATGGAACTATACTCTGACGCCGGACACCGGACTGGCCCTCACCAAAGAAGTGAAAGAACTGCCGGAGGATAGTAACGAAGGTGAAACGCCCGAGCAGGTTTATACCATCACTGCGCAAAAAGAAGGTTCATATCAGCTGTATTTTCGCCTGTGTCCTGTCGGAAATCCCGAAGGAGAGGCCATCGAAGAAATGGTATTTGATATTCATGCCAAAGTGCCCGACACACTGACGCCTTTTTCCATTTCCGAAGCATTTTATCCCCGGATGGCACAGTACCCTTTTTCATCGGGAAGCAGCGAGGCTTATGATGCATGGCACGAAAGTTTGGATGCGCAGAAGCGTGATCTTGGGGATACCTCTTCCCTGCAGAACTTTTTCAAGAAAAGCAGTACTGCTTTTCTGACAGATACAGAGGGGAAAAATAAAGTCTATTCTCCGCTCAATGTTTATATGGCTCTGTCCATGCTGGCACAGATGACAGACGGAGAAACCCGTGGACAGATTCTGCAGCTGCTGGGCAGCATTACGATAGACGACCTGCGCAGACAGGCCAGTGACGTATGGAACGTCTCTTACAGGGACGACGGAGCGCAGACCTGTATTCTTGCCAATTCCCTCTGGCTCAACGACAAAATCAGCTTCAAAAAAAGCACCATGGATACGCTGGCACATGCATATTATGCTTCCTCTTATCGTGGAGAAATGGGATCAGACGCATTTGACGAAGCGCTGCAGGCGTGGCTGAACCAGCAGACCGGCGGACTGCTGAAAGAGCAGGTTGCAAATATTGAAAAAATGGACCCGAGCACAGTGCTGGCACTGGCCAATACCATATATTTCAAAGCAAAATGGCTGGAAGACTTTGATAAATCGAAAACTTCACTCCAGACCTTCCGCAGTCCCGGGGGAGATATCCGGACAGACTTTATGCACCAGCGGAGTGATACGCAGTATTATTGGGGAGATCACTTCACTGCGGTTGCCCAGGATTTTTCCATGGACGGAGAAATGTGGCTGATTTTGCCGGAAGAGGGAGTGAGTCCGGAAGCGCTGCTTTCTGATGACGAAGCCCTTGCATTTATTTCCCAGCCGCAAAAAAGCAATACCTGGACAAAGCACGTACGTGCGTTCGTCAATAAGGCAATCCCGAAATTTGATGTGGCCTCTCAGTTTGATTTAACGGAAGCGCTGCAGACACTTGGCGTTACCGATATTTTTGACGAAACCAAATCCGACTTTTCGCCGCTGACAAATGATGTGAAGGACCCTATCGTGGTGTCCAAAGCGGATCATGCGGCAAGGGTGACCATTGATGAAGAAGGCTGTACGGCTGCTGCATTTACGGTATCTTATGTGCAGATTGAATCCATGCCGTCAAAGGAATATGATTTTACGCTGGATCGGCCGTTTTTGTTCTGCATTACCAATGATAGCGGTTTGCCGCTGTTTATTGGCATAGTCAACACACCGACCAAATGACGAAACGGGAAAATGGGCCGTTGAAAAGAAAATAAAATGACAGCGAAGCCGCTGTCATGCAGCAGGGAGAGATGACCGGAGCAGGGTTCATCTCTCCCTTCCTGCATTATATAGAAAAATAAAAAACATATATTGCGTTGATAAAAACCGATTGTCTGCATGGAAATTTGCCGTCTTCTATGATATAGTAATAAAAATGGATTTCTAACAGATTTGTTTGTTAAAAGGGAGATGAAGAAAATGGCAAAGATTCTTTTGTGTAACGGCAGTCCCCACACCAACGGGTGTACGGCGACGGCATTGGAGGAAATGATGCGTATTTTTGCGGAAGAAGGCATGGAAACCGAACTGATTCAGGTGGGCTCCAAGGCTGTCCGGGGCTGTATTTCCTGCAGAAGCTGCAGCAAACTGGGAAAATGCGTGTTTGATGATCTGGTGAATGAAGTTGCGCCGAAGCTGGAAGCAGCAGACGGGCTGGTTGTGGGGAGCCCGGTCTATTACGGTTCGCCCAACGGAACGCTGCTTTCATTTCTGGATCGTCTGTTTTACAGCACAGGATTTTCCAAACATATGAAAGTGGGCGCTGCCGTGGTATCCTGCCGCAGAGGCGGCAACACTGCTTCGTTTGATGTTTTGAATAAATATTTCACCATCAGCGGTATGCCGGTGGCCTCCTCGACTTACTGGAATCAGGTCCATGGCTTTACGGCGGAAGATGTACGCAAAGATGCGGAAGGTCTTCAGGTGATGCGTAATCTTGCCCGCAATATGGCGTTTCTGATTCGTGCCATTGCTGTGGAAAAAGAGCAGCACGGGCTTCCGGAAGTGGAGCGGAGTGCCACTACCAGTTTTTCTGACGGAAAATAAAATGTAAAAAGGATGAAAGGATACCACAGATGAAGGAAGGAACCGTTACGATCATATATCATAATGAAAATGCAGAAAGCATCATTTCCTCCGCAGGCAGAATTTCCACGACGAAAGGAACCGCGGATGAAATCTATGCAGGCGCACTGGAAAAAGACCGGGAAGAGAATATTCGTCTGATCGGCAAAATTATGGCTTCCGGGCACACTTCGGTGTTGGAACATTGCAGTCTGAATCTGTCTTTCAATAATGTTTCCGTTTATGTGGAACAGTTTATGATTGAATTTCGGCTGGCTTCCTTTACCGTAAAGTCCAGGAGATATGTGGATTTCGGAGGCATGGGATATGTGATGCCTGATTTTTCATCTTACGGAAGCAGCGGAGAAACGCTAAAATCCGTTTATCAGAAGCATATGGAGTTTCTGTTTTTTGCTTACGATGCGCTGTTGAAACAGGGGATTCCGAAAGAAGATGCAAGGTTTGTGCTTCCTTATTCCTTCCGCAGTAATTTTTACTGTACTCTGAATGCCCGGGAACTGATTCGCGTGGTGGATGAAATGGTCTGGGGCAGAGGAAAAGATTATCCGGAACTGGTCCGGCTGGGCAGATCGCTGATCGAACAGTGCGAGACGCTGCTGCCGTTCCTGAAATTCGAAAAAAACACGCGGGAAAGAAAAGCATCGGATGCAGTCCTTCCGGTTCCTGCGGACAGAAACGAATCGGAAGTCAGCCTGCTGTGCGGACCGGAAGATCCGGAAACCATGATCTGCCGTGCGGCAAAACTGTCTGTCGGCGATCCTGCCTGGCAAAGCTTTACGGCAGAAAGCAGGCAGGAACAGCAGAATATCATCCGGGAAATACTGAACAGCTCCAGAAAGAGGGAATTGGAACAGGCACAGTTTACGATTTTGTTCCATCAGGTTTCTCTGGCCGGCGTGACCCATCTGGTACGGCACAGAATGCAGTCCATTCTTGTGCCGGCTTATATAAGAATCTGCGATTACAGCAAATACGTGGTTCCGGAGAGCATTAAAAACGCCGGTCTGCAGGATAGGTATCAGGAGATTTTTGCCCGGACGGCGGAAACCGCACGGCAATTAAAAGAACTGGGACTGTCCGATTTTGACGGGGTATACCTGCTGCTGGCAGGCATGACCGTTCCGGTACTTACCACAATGAATGCCAATGAACTGAGTACCTTTATCCGTCTGCGCAGCTGCAGCAGAGCACAGTGGGAAATTCGCGCCCACGCACGGGCCCTGTTAAAGCTGCTGCGGGAACGGTATCCGGTGCTGTTTTCTCTGTACGGCCCCAGCTGTTTTATGACGGGGATCTGTCCGGAAGGGCGCATGAGCTGCGGACAAATGTCCAAAATCAAACAGGAGTTTTCTGTGAAACTCTGAATGATTTTTTTCTTTATTTCCATGGAAAAGAGTGCTATACTAAAAAATGAAGAGGGAGGCTTATGCGAAGCATAACTCAAAATGCCTTCCGACGACATGGCAGGTGCGCTCTTATGGGCGCGCATGCCGCTACCTATTACATGAGGAGGTATTTTCGATGCTGAATACTGCAAAATTTGAACCCGGTATTATAGCGGTAAGCCGCGACTGTTTTCCCATGACCCTTTCCGAGTCAAGAAGGAAAAAAGTCGTCAGCGCTTATCGAAACACATATGGAGAGATTTATGAATGTCCCGTTGTGGTGGAAAATGAAACCGATATGTTAAAAGCGCTGGAAGACGTGAAAGCAGCCGGCTGCAACGCGCTGGTTGTTTATCTCGGCAATTTTGGTCCGGAAACGTCCGAGACACTTCTTGCGAAATACTTTGACGGCCCGGTGATGTACGTGGCGGCAGCGGAGGATGCCAGCGACAAACTGGTAGGCGACCGCGGCGACGCATATTGCGGCGTTTTAAACTGCAGCTACAATCTGAAACTTAGAAATTTAAAGGCATACATTCCGGAATACCCAGTAGGAGATCCGGAGGATGTGGCAAAGATGATCCATGAATTTGCTCCCGTGGCCACAGCGATTGTCAGCGTACATAATCTCAAGATTATTTCTTTCGGCCCCAGACCCCAGGATTTCCTGGCCTGCAATGCGCCCATCAAGCGTCTTTACGATCTGGGCGTGGAGATTGAAGAAAATTCGGAGCTGGATCTGTTCGCTGCTTTCCATGAACATGCAGATGATCCGCGGATCCCGCAGGTCATCAAAGAGATGGAAGAAGAGCTGGGGGACGGAAATAAAATGGCCGGCATTCTGCCCAAGCTGGCGCAGTATGAACTGACGCTGCTGGACTGGGCGGAAGCGCACAAAGGCTGTAAAAAATATGTGGCATTTGCCAACAAATGCTGGCCTGCATTCCAGACGCAGTTCGGATTTGTTCCATGCTACGTTAATTCCAGACTGACCGGCCGCGGCATCCCTGTTTCCTGTGAGGTGGATATCTACGGTGCATTGAGCGAGTATATCGGCACGGTGGTTTCACAGGATGCCGTTACGCTGCTGGATATCAACAACTCCGTTCCGAAAGATATGTATGAGCGGGATATTCATGGTAAGTTTGATTATACCTTACAGGATACCTTTATGGGATTCCACTGCGGCAATACCTGTTCCGGCAAGCTTGTCACCTGTACCATGAAACATCAGATGATCATGAAACGTTCACTGGAACCTGACAGTGAGCCCAACATCACAAGAGGCACGCTGGAAGGCGATATTGTTCCGGGAGACATCACATTCTTCCGTCTCCAGAGTACCGCGGACGCACAGCTGAAAGCATATATTGCGCAGGGTGAAGTGCTCCCCGTAAAGACCTGTTCCTTCGGCGGCATCGGTGTATTTGCGATTCCGGAAATGGGCAGATTTTACCGCCATGTACTGATCGAGAATCATTTCCCCCATCACGGCGCGGTGGCATTCGGACATTTCGGAAAAGCGCTGTTTGAGGTATTCCGCTATCTCGGCGTCTGTGACATCGGCTTCAATCAGCCGAAAGGCATGCTTTACAAAACAGAAAATCCTTTTGTATAAAAAAACACAAAAACAATACGGCCCCATTCAGATTTCTGTATTTACAGCTTTGAATGGGGCTGTAATTTATGCGTGACAAAAATCAGAAACGATGCTATACTATTGAATAATATCGGCTTTTGCCACATAGGATGCAGTATTCGCGTTGTAAAATCATACCGGAAGAGGGTATGGTTTTGCGATATGCGATGAAATGATAGAAGAAAGCGGAGGATTACATAATGACCTTATTAAAAGCGATTATTTTAGGTATTATACAGGGATTGACGGAGTTTTTACCGGTCAGCAGTTCAGGCCATCTTGCAATTTTTAAGGAGCTTTTGCATATTCAGGCCGCATCCGGCGCGTCTGAGCTTACCTTCGATATTCTTCTGCATATCGGAACACTTGTTGCGATATGTTTTGCATTCCATAAAGACATTAAAAAGATGATTGTTGAATTTGTCCTCATGCTCAGAGATATTTTCCTGAATGCAAAGCTTTTCTGCAGCAAACCTTTTGGCATGAAAAAAGGAGAAAAAGAGTACCTCCGGATTATCAACGGAAGCTACCGGAAGTTTGTTCTGATGGTCATTGTTGCCACCATTCCCACCGGTATTATCGGCATTTTGCTGAAGGATATCGTGGAGTCCATCAGTTCGAGTCTGCCTATCGTCGGCGTCTCGCTTCTGATTACCGCTGTACTGCTTCTGATTGCGGATACTTCGGAAAACAAAAGAAAGACCCCACGGAATATTCCGTACTGGCAGGCTGCTGTTGTGGGCGTTGTGCAGGGTATCGCGACCATTCCGGGTATTTCCCGTTCCGGTTCTACGATTTCCGCCTGTTCTTTCTTCGGATTTGACAAGAAATTTGCCGTAAGATTTTCATTTATTATGTCCATTCCGGCGATTCTCGGCGCCCTTTTACTGGATATTAAGGATATTGATTTCGGCAAAATCGGCGGACAGATGTGGGGATACTATATTGTGGGCATGGTTCTGGCCGCTGCCATCGGGTACTTCTGTATTAAAATTGTGAATTATCTTGCAAAGGAACGTAAATTCAAATATTTCAGCATTTACTGCTGTATTGCCGGTCTGGTGGCCATTATCGGCGGCATCATTATTGCATAAATATGAAGGAGGAAGGCTTATGCGAAGCATAACTTTTAATGCCTTCCGACGACTTGGCAGGTGCGCTCCCCGAGCGCGCGTGCCGATACATTAATAGTAGGGAGAGGATGGTCGATGGCCGGTTCGTCTGGAAATCATCGTAAACAAAAGAAACCTTCAAAAAACCAGACAGTACATAAACAAAAAAATACTTCCATTTCGCTGACCAGTGAAATTGTACTTTTAATTTGTCTTCTGTCCTCCATACTGCTGTTCATTTCCAATTTTGGAATCGGCGGCAGTCTGACCAGAGGACTGAGCGATTTGTTTTTCGGAATCTTCGGCATTGCCGCGTATGTATTCCCGGTTGTTTTTACCGCAGTCGTTTTTTTAATAGTTTCCTCGGCGAGAATCCATCAGGCGGGCTGTAAGGTCGCCGCTTTTCTGCTGTTTACGCTGGCATTTTGTCTGCTTGCCCAGATTTTGGACGCAAAACAGTCGTCCAACTATGGTCTCGGCGCTCTGTTTTTGTATGCCAGACGGACGCATCATGGCGGTGGATTTATCGGCGGTGCCTTTTATAAACTTCTGTATGGCGCTCTGGGAACGGCAGGCGCGGTAATTCTTGCGGTTTTTCTTTTTATTATCAGCGGCGTTCTGCTGACCGGAAAATCCTTCTTAAAGCTTTTGTCTTCACAAAGTGCAAAGCTGGTGGACAATGCAAAACAGGAAGTCCGCGAACGAAAAAACCGGCCGGAAACAAAGCACGGTCCGGAACGAAACGCTGCATCCGAAACCACAGGCGAATTTATCATGCCTGTTCTTGAAGAAACCAATGAAATGCCGGAAGAGAAAACTGCCGCACGCAGGAAGAAATCCCAAAAAGAGCAGGCAGAACCTGCTGCTGAAATACCGGATGTACCGCCGGCTGCAGCGACGCAAACGGTTTCTGCACCGGAGGAATTACTGCCGGAACCTTTGAACAAACCGAAACGCGCAAAAGTAAATTCCGCAGAAGATACAAAAGAAATCCTGCCAGAGCCTTTGGAAGCGGCAGAGTCTGCAGCTGCCGCTGCAGAGGATTTTGTTCTTCCGCCGATCCGGCTTTTTCGGAAAAACAGAGAAACTGCGGATACCGGATCGGGGCAGCAGCTGAAAGAAACGGCGCTGAATCTCCAGAATACGTTAAAGAGCTTTGGCGTGAACGTAAATATCACAGATGTAAGCCGAGGACCTGCGGTGACCCGCTATGAGTTTCGTCCGGAACCCGGTGTAAAGGTCAGCCGTATCCTGTCGCTGGCTGATGATATCAAACTGAATCTGGCTGTCAACGATATTCGGATTGAAGCGCCTGTCCCTGGAAAGGCGGCGGTGGGGATTGAAGTACCCAATGCAAAAAAATCCGCGGTTTTGATCCGGGATCTGTTTGAATCCGAAGAGCTGCTGTCTGCGAAATCACCCCTTGCTTTTGCGGCCGGAAAAGATGTTTCCGGCAGAGTTATCGTTGCAGATCTTTCCAAGATGCCTCATATGCTGATTTCCGGCACTACCGGTTCCGGAAAAAGCGTATTTACCAATTCCATACTGATCACTTTTTTATACCGCTGCAAACCACAGGATGTGAAATTCATTATTATCGACCCCAAAGTTGTGGAATTTGGCGTCTATAACGGGATTCCAAATCTGATTATCCCGGTGGTTACCGATCCGAAAAAAGCTGCCGGGGCCCTGAACTGGGCGGTTTCAGAGATGACGGTACGGTATAAAAAATTTGCGGATATGCATGTTCGTGATCTGGACAGCTACAATAAATGTATTGATGAGAAGCAGTATGAGTTTTCGCTGGAAGAGGGAGAGGAGATTCCGGAACGTCTTCCGCGGATCGTCATTATCATTGATGAGCTTGCCGATCTGATGATGGTGGCAGCGAGAGAAGTGGAGGAGGCCATCTGCCGTCTTGCACAGCTTGCCCGCGCTGCAGGCATTCATATGATTATTGCCACACAGCGGCCATCCGTGGATGTTATCACCGGTCTGATCAAGGCGAATGTGCCTTCCCGTGTTGCACTTACTGTGGCAAGCGGTACAGATTCCCGTACCATTCTGGATATGAATGGGGCAGAAAAACTCCTTGGAAACGGGGACATGCTGTTTTATCCCAGTGATTATCCGAAACCAATTCGTGTGCAGGGTGCTTTTGTTTCGGATAAGGAGATATCGGATGTGGTAGCACATCTGAAAAATCAAAATAAGAACGTCAGCTATGACGAACGGATTATACAAAAGATTGAATCCAATGCAGTACCTGCGGAAACCCAGACAGAACAGATACCGGAGGACGGAAAAGATGAACTGTTCTGGGAGGCCGGCGCATTAATCTGCGATAAGCAGAAGGCGTCCATTGGTTCGCTGCAGCGCGTATTTCGGATCGGGTTTAATCGGGCGGCGCGTATCATGGATCAGCTTTGCGAGGCAAATGTGGTTGGGCCGGAGCAGGGAACCAAAGCCAGAGAAATTCTTATGACGGCGGAAGAGTTTGAACTGTTCAGAAATGCAAAGCCGGAAGAAACGGCAAAGTAAATTGTGGAAAGTAAGGAGTATCAAATGGCTGAGATCTTAGACGGAAAGAAAGTCGCGGATGCGATTGTAGAAGAATGTAAAAGCGAAGTGGGAAGGCTTTCGCTCTGCGGTATTACCAAAACCCTGGCAGTGATTCTGGTGGGAAATGATCCCGCTTCGGCAATCTATGTCAATAACAAAAAGAAAAAATGTGAGTATATCGGCATTTATTCCAAAACCTATGAATTGCCGGAACATACGACCCAGGAGGAACTGCTTGCACTGATCCACCGGCTGAATGAGGATCTGCACGTGGATGGAATTCTGGTGCAGCTTCCCCTGCCTGCCCATATTGATGAAAACACGATTATCATGGCGATTGATCCCGCCAAGGATGTGGACGGATTTCATCCGGCCAGCGTAGGCGCACTGTCCATCGGTCTGCCCGGCTATGTTTCCTGTACGCCCGCGGGTATCATACAGATCCTGAAGCGGAATCAGATTGAAATTGCCGGAAAACACTGTGTGATTATTGGACGCAGCAATATCGTGGGAAAACCAATGGCGATGCTGATGCTCAAAGAAAATGCGACGGTCACTGTGGCCCATTCCCGTACTTCCAATTTAAAGGCGATTGCGAAATCCGCGGATATTTTAATCGTCGCCATCGGTAAGCCGGAGTTTATTAATCGTTCCTATGTCAAAGAAGGCGCCGTCGTCATCGATGTGGGCGTGAACAGGAAAGCAGACAAAACGCTTTGCGGCGATGTATTGTTTGCTGATGTGGCACCGGTGGCATCAGCGATTACACCCGTTCCGGGCGGCGTAGGCCCGGTCACAATCGCAATGCTGATGCATAACTGTGTATTTGGACTGGAGTAAAAGGTTGTTCTATGTCTGATAAAACAAAGAAAATAGATCTTCAGGATATGGATAAACTGAAGCTGAACAGACGCCGCAGAAGAGTGACGGAAGCAGTGGATACCGGCAATCTGCATGATGTGGATTCCCCTTCCATGCACGAAGAAAAAAATGCGGACACAGCGGACGTAGACGTATTTTCTGAAGAATTCAAAAATAAATATCGCAATCCCTTCAAACGTCTGTACCGGATTATCAACGAAGAGGAACTTTCGGAAAAATATTCTGAGCGGGTGGTACGTCTGGTGGGAATTTTTTCCGGACTGTTCCTGCTGTTCGCAATTCTCGTTCTGATACTGCTGTATTATTTTACTTATTCTTCCTATACGGCAAACTGCAGAAAAGGGCAGACGGCAGAAGACGCCGGAAATCCGGATGCCGCCATTGTTTATTATGAAAAGGCACTGGAGAAAACAAATTCCAGGGACAGAAAGATTGCCGTTCTGAACAATCTGGTCAGACTCAGTGAAGGAGACGAATCCACGTTTAATTTGAAATCCTATCTGACAGAACTGGCCATGGTGGATTCTGATAATACGGAGCCGGTAAATCGCCTGAAAGAACTTTTGTTAGCGGAAAATAATCTGGATGCGATCTTTTCTCTGGCAAAAGAGCTGGAAGACTGCAAAAATGTAGAAGCCTTATATGATATTATACAGAATCAGCCACAGTTCAACTACAAATCCGGAACTTATGATGAACCGCTGATGGTTTCGATCCGTTCAGAAGAAGGCGCCAGTGTTTACTATACGCTGGATGGTTCGGAGGCAAATGAAACTTCCGCGCTTTATACGGAGCCGTTTCTGATCAATGAGGAAGGAAAAACGACGGTGCATGCCATCAGCATCAATGCAGCCGGTGTAAAAAGCAAAGATTATTCTGTCTCTTACAATATTGTTTCCGGCGACATTGCAGCGCCTGTGGTGTATCCGAAAAGCGGCACCTATACAAAAGAAACCGAAATTGTCATAGAAGTTCCCACCGGCTGTACCGCATATTATACGCTGGATGAGAGTGAGCCGGATGCCAATGCCGCCGTATATAAACCCGGTATGACGATCGCTTACGGAAACCATATTTTTACCGTGAAATTTATCGATCAGAACGGCAATGAAAGTGAATCCACATCCAGAGCATATATTTATGAGCCGTCTTACGATGTTTCCTTAAGAGAAGCCATTTATTCGGTTCAGCAGGTGCTGATCGATCACGGAAAGCTGTCGGAGCGCGGTGATAAAGTGTTCAACAGCGCAGGAGATGAACCTTCCTTTGACTGCGCCAATATTATATCACTGGATGAGGAGTTGTTTTACTGCATCACTATGACAGATTCCGTGAACGGAGAAAGCAATTATGCCGTGAATGTGAAAAACGGAGCCGTTTTTGCATTGCAGAAAACGGCGGCTGGCGGCGAGTATCTTGTGCCGATTGAGTGACGCATATTGTGCTATAAATGACTGAGGGAGAAATTTTTAAGACACGGGCTGTCAGGAACTTGAAATGAGGTTTTATGGGTCA
Source organism: uncultured Lachnospiraceae bacterium (assembly GCA_947630875.1). Taxonomy (GTDB): domain Bacteria; phylum Bacillota; class Clostridia; order Lachnospirales; family Lachnospiraceae; genus CANRIM01. The sequence continues at coordinate 42,553 of CANRJG010000007.1, read as the reverse complement.
TATTCCCATCCGGGAACTTCCGGAAAATGAGCGTCCTTATGAAAAACTGCTGAAGCATGGGGCGCAGTCGCTGGAGGATTCCGAACTGATTGCGGTTCTTCTGCGCAGCGGAACCGAAAAACATTCCGCAATTGAAATCGCAAGAAGCATATTGTCGCATCCGCTTGTGAATAATAATCTGGATGCTTTGCATCATCTGCAGTACGCAGATCTTCGCAAGATCGGCGGCCTCGGGAAAGTCAGAAGCCTGCAGTTTCTGGCTGCCATTGAGTTTGCCAGGCGAATTTCCAAAGCGAAGGCATTGACCAGACTGGCATTTACAAAGCCGGAAACCATTGCGCAGTATTATATGGAGGACATGCGGCATCTTACATACGAAACGGTAATTGCGGCTTTTTTAAATTCCCGGGGTGATTTTCTGGGAGATAAAGAAGTGTTTCGCGGAAGCGTCAACGCCTCCGTCGCATCGCCCCGGGAAGTGTACATCGAAGCGGTTCGCCATGACGCCGTGGGTATTGTGCTGCTGCATAATCATCCCAGCGGAGATCCCATGCCCAGCAGGGAAGATATTCTGCTGACCAAGCGGCTGATTCAGGCAGGAGAAGTGCTGTCCATTCCTCTGGTGGATCATATTGTGATCGGAGATAACCGTTATTACAGTTTTCGGGAAAAAGAGAATTTATATTAATATACCATTCATCAGTGAAACGGAGAAAAATGCGATGCTGCTGAATACCTATGGAATTGATTTTGGTACCAGTTATCTGAAAATATTCAATGCAAGTAAAAAAAGCGTTTTAAAAGAAAGAAATATTATTGCAAAGGACGCCGACGGAAAGGTGCTGGCGGTGGGAGATGAAGCATACATGATGTATGAAAAAGCGCCCGAAAGTATCACCGTTTCCTATCCGATTTCCGCCGGGGTTATTGCAAGTATCGAAAATACGAAAACTATTTTAAAGAAATACATCGGATCCGGGTTTGGTCTGTTTTCCAAAACCTGCGACTATTATCTTTCTCTGCCGACGGATATTACCGAGGTGGAGAAACGCGCGTTTTATCAGCTGATTACCAGTTCCAGTATTTTTGCCCGCAAGGTTTATATTGTAGAACGGGCCATTGCAAATGCAGTGGGCATGGGCATCCATATTGATCAGCCTGATGGCGTTATGGTTATCGATATCGGCGCGGATACCTGTGAGATTTCTGTCATTTCCATGAAAACCGTGGTGCACAGCGCATTGCTGCAGGTGGGTGGGAACAAGATCGACGAGGCAATTCAGAATTATCTCCGGAAAAAATACAGTTTTCAAATCGGACTGAAAACGGCGGAGAGTATGAAGCGGATGCATTTATGCGCGGTCAATGAAGTGCCGGACAAACACATTCAGGTGGCCGGTTTTGACATGATCGGTATGCTTCCGCTGGAAAAAGACCTCACACAGAATGAAATGACGGAGCCCATCGGGGAATGTCTGAATCTGATTGTGGACGGTATCAAAGGGATATTGGAAAAAACGCCGCCGGAGCTTTCTGCGGATATTCTTAAAAACGGAATTTATCTGACCGGCGGCACGTCCAAGCTGCGCAGAATCGCCGATTATTTCAAGGCGGCCACCAACATCGATATGCATCTTTCGGATGCGCCGTCGGAAAGCGTTGTCCGGGGACTTTCTCTGATTATTGCCAATCCGGCCTTCAAGGGCTATGCGGCGGAACCGAAGGACAAGGTATATTACTAGAAAGGCTGCGTCCATGAAGCAGAAAAAGAAATTAAAAAGTAAATACGTGCTTCTGATATTTATTGTGCTCAGCGTCATCCTGATTGCCTTTACGATTCTTGTAAAAAAGAGCAGCCGCATGTATCAGGCGTTTGGAAACGTCATTGCGCCGGTGGAAAAGGCTTTTACGAAAGCAGGACATTTTTTCGGTGACTCTTTGTCGGTATTTAAGGATAAAAATGCGCTGCTTGAGGAGAATGAAAGCCTGAAAACAGCCTATGCAGAGCTTTCCGAACAGATCACTTCTCTTCAGATTGAAAATCAGATGCTGAAAGATTATAAAGAGCTGTATCAGCTGGATCAAAGCTACAGTCAGTACAATAAGCTGGCTGCCAACGTGATTTCCAATGATACCGGAAACTGGTTTGAATCCTTTCTGATCGACAAGGGACAGGAAGACGGCATCGCCGAGGGAATGAACGTCATTGCCAGGGGAGGACTTGTGGGCAAAATTGTGGCCGTCGGGCGGACATGGAGCAAGGTACGTTCCATCATTGATACAGCAAGCTATGTTTCCGTAAAGGGTGTCGGCAGCGGTGATTACGGGTATATCAGCGGGGACTCGGAACTGAAGGAAAGCGGGAAAGTACGGCTGGAACAGTTCTATGATTCTGATGATAATACCGGCGCCGGCGAACTGATCGTTACCTCTAATATTTCAGACGTGTACTGGCCGGATATTGTGGTTGGCTATCTTTCCGATATTTCCATGGATGCGAACAACCTGACAAAAACGGGAAGTGTCGCGCTGACGGTGGATTTCGAACATCTCCGTCAGGTCATGGTGATTACAGGCAAAAAGGAAGTTGCGGGAAATTGAAATTGAAACGAATTGCCGTTTATATCGGTTTATTATTCATATTATTTGTTTTGCAGTGTTCGGTCTTTGACAAACTGCGTCTTGCCGGCGTGACGCCGGATCTGTGCCTTGTGCTGATCCTTTCGCTTGCCTATTTCCGGGGCTCTTCCTGGGGTGTGGTCTTCGGTTTTCTGACGGGACTTCTGTACGATATATTCAGCGGCTATATGATTGGCGTGTCCTGTCTGGTTTTCCTCCTGCTGGGCTTTGCTGCCGGAAAATGCAATAAAGACTATTTCGATTACAATTTTGATTTAAAAATCCCTTTGCTTCTGATTGCAGCGGGGGATTTTCTCTACAATCTCTATATGTTTGCGGCTTCGTTTCTGCTGTTTGGAGATACGAAATTCCTCTATTATCTGCGGCACATGATGGTGCCGGCAGTGATTTACACTGTCCTGGCAGGGGCGCTGCTGTACCGTGTTCTGTTTCTGATTGAACAGAAGCTGTCCACCGATGAGAGAAAGGCAGATGGTTATTTTGTTTCGTAAGTTAAAAGATAATCTGATCTATTTCTTCAATTCCAGAATACTTGTATTTGCGCTTCTCATGCTGGTTTTGTGCGGGATTCTCGTCGCCCGTTTATATCGTCTGCAGATCATTCACGGCGATGAATACCTTTCCAATTTTAATATCAAAATCAAAAAAGAACAGGTAATTCCCAATACCCGGGGGCAGATATATGACTGCAAAGGCAGAGTGCTGGCTTATAATGAACTGGTCTATTCCGTCGTCATCGAGGATAACGGGACGTATAAGAATCTGGAACAGAAAAATAAAACCCTTAATTCCCAGCTGCTGAAACTGTTTACAATTATTGAATCCAATGGTGATTCCGTAATCCGGGATTTTGATGTTTCCGTTGATGAAAACGGTCAATATATCTATATGAACGACGGAAATGCACGGCTTCGATTTCTGGCGGATATTTTCGGTCAGGTTTATATTGATGATCTGACAGACGAAGAAAGGAACATGTCCGCCAATGATCTGGTGGCGTATCTTTGCGGCGAAAACGTATACGGCATCGATACGGCGGCACTGACTGCCGATCAGGTTTTAAAGCTTCTGTCCATTCGAACCGGGCTTTCCTTTAACAGTTATCAGAAATATATTACCACCACCATTGCGGAAAACATTTCCGATGCCACAAAAGCTGCTATTCTGGAAAATGAAGAACAGTACAACGGCGTGTCCATCAAAGAATCTACGATCCGCAAATACAATTATTCACCTTATATGTCGCAGATTCTGGGCTATGTGGGAGGTATTTCCACCGAGGAACTGAATGATTACCAGGGCATCGATGAAAAATATGATGAATCTTACGTCGTGGGAAAAACAGGCATCGAACGATATATGGAAAGCGATCTGCAGGGCACCAATGGCTTTACTTCCTTTTTTGTGGACAATCTGGGCAAAGTCATCGAAGTAGATGAGGAAACCCAGCCTACTGCCGGAAATGACGTTTATCTTTCCGTGGATGCGGATCAGCAGGAAACCATTTACCATATTCTGGAAGAGCATCTGGCGGGTATTCTGCTTTCCAGACTGGTGCGGACCAGCGGATATGAAACGAGAAAGATCACGGAAACTGACGATCTGGTGATTTCCATTGACGACGTTTACATTCAGCTGATCAAAAATAACCTGATCAATACGGCACATTTTCTGGCAGCGGACGCCAGCAATAATGAACGGCAGGTGTATCAGACATGGAAATCCAAATTTGACGCGGTGACCGGCAGCATCTGCGGGGAACTGACGGCCGGAACCAGCAAACCGGTCATTGAATACAGCGAGGAATTTCAGGATTATCAGTATGAAATCCTCAATCATATCGTGGACAAGGGCGTCGTCAAAGAGGACGCCGCGACGGAAAATTATACGCCGTATCAGGAGCTGAGCCGGGGGAATATCAGCCTCCGGGAATACATCAGCACCTGTATTGCAGATAAACTGATTGATACGAATCTGATTCTGGCGGACAACGCCTATGCCGATGCGGAAGAACTGTATATCAGTCTGACCGATTATATTCGGGGAGAAATGGAGCATGACCGGACTTATGAAAAACTTCTGTATGAGTATCTGATTCTGGACAAACAGATCAGCGGAAGAGAACTCTGTCTGATTCTGTACGATCAGAATATCCTGGCCATGGATATCAGCCGGTATGACGGACTGGCCTCGGGAAGGTCGTCGCCCTTTGATTTTATTTACGAAAAAATCGCCAATCTGGAGCTGACGCCGGCACAGCTGGCCCTGGATCCCTGTTCCGCTGCTGTCGTGCTGACGGATGTCAATACCGGAAAGGTAAAGGCGCTGGTATCGTATCCCAGCTATGACAATAACCGGCTGACCAATCATATCGATTCCGCCTACTACAATCAGCTGATTAATGACGCGGCGCTGCCCCTTTACAACCGGGCGACCCAGCAGAAGACGGCGCCGGGTTCCACTTTTAAAATGGTTTCCGCGGTGGCTGGACTGGAAGAAGGGGTGATTACGCCGGATACCATGATCGAGGATCGGGGCGAATTTACAAAAGTTGAATCGAATAATAAGTGCTGGATCTATCCTTTGAATCACGGATATCTGAACGTTACTTCCGCCATACGGCATTCCTGCAACTACTTTTTCTATGAAGTGGGATATCGGCTGGGTCTTACCGGCAGTGACGAAAGTTCCTTCAATGATTCCTTCGGTATTTCCCGGCTGGCCAAATATGCGGCTCAGTTCGGTCTGGACGAGGTGTCCGGCGTGGAAATCGCAGAAAGTGAACCGCAGATTGCAACCCAGTATCCGATTACGGCCGCCATCGGACAGTCCAATCACAATTATACCAGTTCACAGCTTGCCAGATATGTTTCCACCATTGCCAACGGCGGCAACCTTTATCAGCTTTCACTGATAGATTCTGTGAAAACAGCGGAGGGAGAAGTGTTAAAACAGATAGAGCCGAAACTGACGCGGAAGCTGGATTTTTCTTCGTCCTCTATGTCAGTGATTCGCACCGGTATGCGCAACATGGCCGCGTCTTCTTCGGTACTTTCCGGGATGCAGGTGCAGGTATCCGGAAAAACCGGAACTGCGCAGGAAGTGGCAAATCGGGGCGACCATGCGCTGTTTGTGGGATATGCGCCCAGCGAGGCGCCCCAGGTGGGCATCTCCGTGCGTATTCCCAACGGATACGTATCTTCCAACGCAGTGGAAATTGCCAGAGACGTACTGAATTATTATTTTAATTTTGCAAAGAAAGAAGAAATCGTAACCGGCAGGGCAATTACGCCGGGTACGGAAGTCATTCACGACTGACGCTTTGTGTTGATTTTTCCGTTGTTGTCTGTCTGCATAATTTATTTTTCCGCGCACCCGTTTTGACATAATTTACGGTTTTCCTGTGCTATATTGAGTGCAAACGATAGGAGGAACCGTATATGAGTGAAGTAATTGTAGTGACTTCGGGAAAAGGCGGCGTAGGAAAGACGACGACAACGGCAAATATCGGGACAGGCCTTGCAAAACTGGGGAAGAAGGTCGTCCTGATCGATACCGATATCGGTCTGCGGAATCTGGATGTGGTTATGGGTCTGGAAAATCGGATTGTCTATCATCTGGTGGATGTGATCGAAGGAAACTGCAGACTGAAGCAGGCACTGATCAGGGACAAGCGGTATCCAGGGCTTTTCGTCCTTCCTTCCGCGCAGACAAGAGATAAAACGGCGGTCAATCCCGAGCAGATGACGGAGCTGACGCAGCAGTTAAGAGACTGTTTTGATTATATTATACTGGATTGTCCTGCCGGCATCGAGCAGGGATTCCAAAACGCAGTGGCGGGTGCCGACCGGGCGCTGGTAGTAACGACGCCGGAGGTTTCCGCTATACGGGACGCGGACCGCATTATCGGTCTGCTGGAAGCAAAAGGCATGTCGCGCTGCGACCTGATTGTCAACCGCATCCGCATGGATATGGTGATGCGCGGCGACATGATGTCAATGGATGACGTGGTGGATATTCTGGCCATCAATCTGATCGGTATTATTCCGGATGATGAGCGGATCGTCATTTCCACCAATCAGGGAGAACCAGTGGCCGGTGACGATTCCAAAGTCGGACAGGCCTTTATGAATATCTGCTGCCGGATTATGGGCAAAGAAGTTCCCTTTATGGATCTCGCAGTGAAACGAAGATTTTTTATGCGTTTTACCGGGTTGTTAAAAAAGCAGAGGGAGGTGCGCTCATGAAATTCCGGTATTATCTGAATCGTAATAAATCCAAAAGCATCGCCATGGACCGGCTGAAAGTGCTGCTGATTTCCGACCGGGTGGACTGCAATCCCGATATGATGGAAATGCTGAAAAAGGATCTGACCCGGGTCATTTCCAAATATCTGGAGATTGACGCAGATGCGGTGAATGTACAGATCCGGAAAACTTCCCTGAAGGACAAGGGTACTTATCAGGCGAAGATCTGCGCTAACGCGCCGATTAAGTCGGTGAGCAACGCCGTTACCTTAAAGCCGTAGCTGCAATTGATACGAAAGAGGCGTTCAATATGACAAACATTATCAAAAAATACAACATAGACCATTACCGGTTCAGTCTGTTTTTCTGTCTGATCGGCATATCGGTACTTGGCATTCTGCTGATTGGCAGCGCCGATCCGTCTTATCAGAAAACGCAGATCATGGGACTGATACTGGGCGTGGTACTGATGATTATTTTTTCGCTTCTTGACTATCATTTTATACTGTTTTTTTACCGAATTATTTATCTGGTCAATGTGGGTCTTCTGCTCTGGGTCAAACTGGGCGGAAAAGCATCCCATGGAGCGACCCGTTGGATTCAGATTACGGAAAGTTTTCAGTTTCAGCCTTCTGAGCTGACGAAAATACTATTGATTTTATTTCTGGCGCAATATATAATGGAACATGAAGATAATATAAATTCCTGGAAGACATTGCTGAAACTTTTTGTTTTATGTGCGCTTCCGGTTGCGCTCATCTTCATGCAGCCCGATCTTTCGACATCCATCACCGTTGTATTTATACTCTGTGCTATACTGTTTGTCGGCGGATTAAGTTATAAGATCATAGGAACCTTTCTGGCTGTTGCCGCGCCCCTGGCCGCCGCTTTTGTCGTTTTAGTGGAAAAAGTAGGGGACAAGATCCTGTATACACATCAGTACAATCGGATTATGGCGTGGCTGCATCCCGAACAATACATTAATTCAGAAGGTTACCAACAGGCAAATTCTATCATCGCAATCGGTTCAGGAAAGCTCACCGGAAAAGGATTGAACAACAATGTGATCAGTTCCGTGAAAAACGGGAATTACATTTCAGAACCTCAGGCTGACTTTATTTTCTCTATTGCCGGGGAGGAACTGGGATTTCTGGGTTCGGTATTCATCATTCTTCTTCTTGGATTCATCGTCGCTTCCTGTCTGATGATTGCAAAAAACGCATCTGATTTGTCGGGGAAACTGATCGCGACCGGGATGGCTGCGTTGATCGGTTTTCAGGGGTTTGTCAATATTGCAGTCGCAACCGGTCTGATTCCGAATACAGGATTACCGCTTCCTTTTGTAAGCTATGGGCTGACATCTCTGGTCAGTTTGTTTATCGGGATGGGGATCGTGCTCAATGTTGAGTTACAGAAGAAAGATTATCGATGAGGTTATATTATGAATATCGTATTGATTGCACATGATTCGAAGAAAACGCTCATGCAGAATCTGTGTATCGCTTATAGAAGCATTTTAGCAAAGCATACGCTGTATGCTACCGGCACTACAGGAAGGCTGGTCGAAGAAGTGACCAATCTGTCTGTGCATAAGTATCTGGCAGGCCATCTGGGCGGAGAGCAGCAGCTTGCTGTGGAAATTGAGCATAATTCCATGGATATCGTGATTTTTTTGCGGGATCCTTTAACCCCCAGAGTCCATGAGCCCGATATTGCGAACGTTGCCCGGCTTTGTGACAAAAACAACATTCCGCTGGCAACCAATCTGGCTTCTGCAGAACTTATGATAAAAGCCTTAGAGCGAGGAGACTTGGAGTGGCGTGATACATTCAGGTAAAAAAGTATGGTTTCGCGTATTGACAGCGGTTTTTTTGATTCTTTCACTGACCGCCTGCGGCGCGAAAAGCAAAAATACGGCATCTTATGATTTTTCCAGAGTTTCCGCTACGCTGGCATCCCATGACCAGAAGACAGTAGACGGTTTTGCCCGTAAACACGGCCTGTGTGTTTTGGGCGCCGACGAGCACGGGATTTATGAACAGGAGCATCTGGACTATATCTGCGGTATTTTCGATCTGAACAATCAGAAAACCTTATATGCGCAGAGAATTTTTGAGCAGATTGAACCTGCGTCTCTGACCAAAATCATGACGGCATATATCGCTTTGAAGTACGGCAATCTGGACGATGTGATTGTCGTCAGCGATATTATCAATCTGATTACGGATCCCGGCGCCTCTACCTGTAATCTGGAAGTGGGCGATACCTTTACATTAAAGCAGCTGCTGTACGCCTTTCTGGTACATAGCGGCAATGACGCCGGAAATGTGATTGCCGAGTATATTTCCGGCAGTATTGAAGCATTTGCAGATCTTATGAACGAAGAAGCGCAGTCGATGGGCGCAACGCATACGCACTTTAAAAATCCTCACGGTCTGTCGGACCCGGAGCATTATACTACAGCATATGATCTGTATCTGATCTTCAATGAAGCCATTAAAAACGAAACTTTTCTGGAGCTGATTTCTACGGCCACTTATGAGTGTACCTACACGACAGCAACGGGAGAAAGTAAAACACAGACATTTAACAATACCAACCGGTTTTTACACAATGAATACAAGCCCCCTGCGGGCGTTCGTGTGTTGGGCGGTAAAACAGGAAGTACGGATGAAGCGGGGCTGTGCCTGATTTGCCTGTGCTATGACGAAAGCAACAATCCGTATATTTCCATTGTTATGCATGCGACAAGCAGGATACAGCTGTATCAGGCACATATCATGCTGATGTATCTGATTTAAAATTCCGTTCGGACTTTTAAATAAATTTAATTACAGGGAGGACAAGGCCATGGTTCGATTAATCGTAGGAGAAAAAGGCAAAGGAAAGACAAAATATTTACTGGATCAGGTAAATAATGATGTGAATAAATTTTCAGGTTGTGTTGTATATCTGGATAAGAGCAACAAACACATGCATGAATTAAGCAATAAAGTCAGATTGATCAACGTAAAGGAATACGGACTGAAAAATGCAGATGCCTTTATCGGTTTTATTCTGGGTCTGCTGGCAGGCAACTATGATATTCAGGAGATTTTCTTTGACAGCTATCTTGCCATATCGCATCTGGAAGGATGCGACCTGACAGAAAATCTGGAGCAGCTGGAAAATATCAGCAAACAGTTCAACATCAACTTCACGCTGAGCGTATCCTGCAGCAAAGACCATATTCCCGAAAAATTTCAGGAATGCATTTCTATCTGCTTATAAATTTCATATAGATAAAAACAGAAAGCAGAAGACCGGCGACGGTACTTCTGCTTTCGTTTGTTTTATGCATTGCTGCTGTTCATCGAACGGAGTCTGCCGAAATAACTGATCAGATATAATCCGCAAAGACCCACAAGTGCATAAATGATCCGGGACAGCCAGCTCATATTTCCGCAAATAAAGGCGACCAGGTCAAAACTGAAAAATCCGATGAGGCCCCAGTTGATTGCGCCGATAATGGCAATGACCAGAATGGTATAATCAAATCCTCTTGAATCCATTGAAAAAACCTTCCTTTCCTTTTTTATTTAGTCTTTGTCAAATAACAAAAAATATAATGGAAAAAATTATTGTTTTATGATAGAATGAAACCATGAATATGACCCTTGTTTGCGTCGGAAAACTAAAAGAAAAATTCTACAGCAGCGCAGTGGAAGAATATGGAAAACGACTGCAGAAATTCTGTCGTTTTCAGGTCATTGAAGTGCCGGATGAAAAGACCGGGGCGGCGGATGACGCCGCAGCCAATACCCTGATTCAGCAGAAGGAAGGGGCCAGGATACTGGAGAAACTTCCGGACCGCGCATATACCATTGCGCTGGCCATCGATGGAAAATCTTATGATTCCATTGGGTTTTCCCGGCACATTGAACAGATGATGATGCATTCGGCAAATATCGCCTGGATCATCGGCGGTTCCACCGGCCTTTCCAAAGAAGTGCTGGCCCGTGCGGATGAAAAGATTTCATTTTCTCCGCTTACCTTTCCCCATCAGCTGATGCGCGTCATCTTTCTGGAACAGCTTTACCGTGCATTTAAAATCATGAAAAACGAGCCGTATCACAAGTGATGCAAAGGAATATCCGGAATGTATAGCAGTTCGTATGATGATATACTGGCGTTAAATAATCGGCCGTAAACCTGTCTTCAGGTTTACGGTTTTTCAATTCATTTATATTTTTTACGAAGTTTTTGTACGATCTTTCGAAGATGCAATGCGCAGATTGACAAATCCGAGAAATCCGTCCATGGTATAGATAAGAATCAAAATCCAAATCGGAGGGATAAGGGCATGACTAATAAAGAATTGATTTCAAAAACTTTCGCATTTGAAAAGATCGATCGGATTCCGTTTGCTGTTTTAAACGGACAGATGTGGATCTGCGCAAAAAATCATCTGACTGTAGCTGAATTTCTGGATTTGCCGGATACAGGCGCACAGCTGCTGGCAGATACCTATCAGGAAATGGGTTCATCCATTATGACAGCCGGCTGCGCCGCGGCATGGCCTATGATTACAGCCATGGGCGGAACCATTGACATGAATACCATTGCCGCAGAAATCATTACAAGACCTTTGAAGGAAATATCCGATATCGAAAAATACAATGCAAAAGAAATCATTGCCGCGATGCGGGAGGATCATTATTATCAGCGCACTTTGGTTCAAACCAAAAATCTGCGCCGGATCGTGGGCGACACCTGTTTTATCGGCGGCGGTTTTTTCGGACCATTTACGATTGCCGCGCAGCTGCTGGGCGTGGATGATTTTATGGTGGCGCTTTTCGAAGATGAGGAAGGGTATGTCAATCAGGTACTGGATTTCGCAAATGAGATTTGTATTGCCTACGCGGAAGATCTCATCGAAAACGGATTGGATCTGGTGACCATTCCGGAACCAGTTGCTTCGGGAGATCTGATCAGTCCGGACATGTTTGACGAATATGTATTGCCCATTGATTTGAAAATGATAGAGCGGTTAAAAGATAAATGTGACAACATCCTTGTACATATCTGCGGAAAGACCGATCATCTGGTCAAGGTGCTGGCCGCTGCGCCGGTGACTGTATTTTCCGTGGATTCCATCGATATGGTGCAGGCCCAGAAAGATGCAGACGGAAAAATGGCACTGTTCGGCAACCTGAATCCGGCAAATATACTGGCAGCAAAATCGGCGGAAGAGGTGTATGCTTACAGCAAAGGCCTCTGCGAGAAGATGAAACCATATGGCGGATTTATACTGGCACCGGGATGCGATCTGGCGCCGAATATTCCGCTGGAGAATCTGCAGGCGATGGCAAAAGCGGCGCAGGAAAGCTGAATGGGTTTTCGTTTTTACTCCGGAAAGTTTTTTCACAGGGTTTACGTAAGATAAAAATATGCTATAATATGAAATACAGAGAGTCCTACGGTTGAATTCAAAGCTATAATAGAGCTATTGACATCACAAATAATCTGTGTTACTATATTGACAGAAGAGGTGATGTGATGACCGATAAAGAAAAACAAGAAAAACTTTTGAATCGATTGAAAGGCCTTTGTCTTTTAGACGATAAGTTTATGACCGCATGCTTATCGGATGATATTGAATGTATTGCTTTGATTGTGAGAATTGTTTTGAATAATCCGGGGATTCGTATACTGGAAGCACATACGCAGCATGTACTCAAAAATCTTTACGGGCGCTCGCTGCAACTTGATGTGTATGCAATAGATGAAGATGGACATAGGCTGAATATTGAAATTCAGCGGGCAGTCAGAGGCGCCGGATTTAAACGTGCAAGGTATCACAGCAGTCTGATTGATGCAAATATACTGCCGGAAGGAGACGATATAGAGAATCTTCCGGAGACCTATGTGATATTTATCACAGAGAAAGATTTCATCGGAGATGGCCTGGCTGTATATCATCTGGAACGGAAAATCGTAGAATCCGGAAAACCCGTGAATGACGGATCGCATATTTTGTATGTGAACGCATCATTTCAGGACGCCTCACCGATAGGAAAGCTGATGCATGATTTCTGGTGCACAAACGCGACAGACATGTATTACAGAGAACTTGCAGAAAGAGTGTATTATTACAAAGAGAATCCGGAAGGGGTAAGGAAAATGTATGATTCAATGGAGGATTTATATCAGGAAGGGAAGCAGGAAGTAAACATGAAGGTGGTATCTAATATGTTGTCGCACCATCATACGCCGGAATATATTGCCGCTATTTTAGAATTGCCGGTTGAGGAAGTAGAAAAACTGAAAGATGAGATGACATTACAGAATGTGTAGACAGTTCGAATTATAACAGTATCATTAAAGCAAGGGGGGACGAAAAATCGTCCCCCTAAATTAATACTTTATGTAGTTGTAAAAAGTGAGCAATATTCTACATTACAGAAACACCCCGTCGCTCGCGGAAGTTAACATACACGTTCATTATATTCTAGCCGTAATGACCGGCAAGCACCTCTGCTCACTATTATTATATACCAGATTAAAGAAAAATCAACAAATATTATGATAATTTATTGTTGTGCGCAGAGACGCTGAATAGACAAAGCCTATTGTTTTGTTTTATACTATAAATTCAATGACAAAAACAAAAAAATATTTTACAGTAATGGAGGATGTATTTATTTTAAACTGAAATTCACGGTGTAATCAATGATAAAACATACCGGAGGGTAATGCGCGTATGAAAGAAAAATATCCAGTGATCGATATGAAACAAACCGGAAAGATGATTCAGCACTTTATGAAGCGCAGAAAACTGAAAGCCAGAGATGTGCAGGCCTATATGGGGCTGTCCGCGCCCCAGAGTATTTATCATTGGATGGAAGGAACGAGCCTGCCATCTGTGGATCATCTCTATGCCTTGAGCGGGCTGCTTCGGGTGCCGATGGATGTGCTGATCTGTGGAAATAAGAAAGCGGACACCTGCAGTCAAAACTTTTTCAGGACCATCTCCAATGAGAGTGCGGATATGCAGGTGTTTTATGGCCGGCGGTGGGGCAGGCTGATGGTCTACTATGACCGGTGCCTGCGATTAAGGACGGCATAGAATTTATAATAATTGAAAAATGATAAAAATAAGCTGGAAAACTATTGGCGTGTTTCCAGCTTGTTTTATTATAATCCATATAGAATATTGATAAATAAAAAGGACGTCTTTACTGGAAAGATGTCCTTTTTTGTGGCAATATACAAATCATATGACATTTATTTTGCGTAGAACTATCTCTTCTACGTAAAACTGAAACACTTTTTTCGATTTATTATGACATTATTTGACTGTCTTGTCAATGCAAATGCAACAGAAAACTGTTGTATAAAAAGTCTATTTTTATCATTCATGTTTAAAAAATATGTATTTTATTTGATTTTTTTCGATAATTATCAACTTATTGTGGTCATGTTATGGTCAGTTATGAAGTGATTTTTTATATGGGAGGGAGGAATCATAAATGCCAAAAAGAGGAGAAAATATACGAAAAAGAACAGATGGACGATGGGAAGGTCGTTATCGTAATAAAAACGACAGCTCCGGAAAATATCATTCGGTATATGGTCACAGCTATAAAGAGGTCAAAGAAAAACTAAAAGAAATAGAAAAAACAACAGATACCAACGAAACTTTGCAAAATAAAGATCCGATTTTTCAGGAAGTCCTGTTGCAGTGGCTGCATATGAATTGCATGCGCTGCAAAGAGGCTACAGAAAGCAAATATGAATATTTGATTTACAGGCATATTCTGCCGGAATTAGGCAACTGCAAAGTTTCCGAACTTTCATCGCAGCGAATCAATGAATTTATTATAAAAAAATCAAAATGCGGACGGCTGGATGCATCCGGGGGCTTATCTGCAGCTTACGTGCGCAGTATGACGCTGATTATTACTTCTGCATTACATTTTGCGGAAATGGAGCAGCTTTGCAATCCGGTCAGTATTCATATATGCCGACCATCTGTAGAAAAGAAAGAGTTGCAGATTTTAACTATGGAAGCGCAGAAATCTTTGGAACGAATTTGTTTTTATAAAACAGATCTGACGAAATTAGGTGTTCTTTTATCCCTTCTGCTTGGGTTACGTCTGGGTGAAGTCTGCGCATTGACATGGAATAATATTGATCTTACGACGCATGTGGTGCATGTACGGGCCACTGTGACCAGAGTCAAAAAAAGAGAGAATGGTTTATACCTGACGATTGGTAAGCCTAAAACAAAAACATCTGAACGGGACATCCCGATTCCAAACAGGCTTTATATGTTACTGCAGCAAATGCATCCAAATCGAGTTTCCGATTACGTTATTTCGAATCAGGAATCTTTTTTAAATCCCAGAACTTACGAATATCGGTTTCAACGTTTATTGACATGCTGCGGGATCCCTTTGATCAATTATCATGCACTGCGCCATACTTTTGCAACCAGATGTATTGAAGCCGGGGTTGACGTAAAATCACTCAGCGAAATCCTGGGGCATGCGAATGTATCAATTACAATGAATACCTATGTACATTCCTCCATGGAATTAAAAAGGGCACAGATGGAGAAGCTGGAGCAGCTGGTTAAATAAAAATAAAAGTGGTCAAAAAATGGGTCAAAGATGATGGGAAGTGCGATGCAATAAGGAAATGTGAGGAAAGTTGCGTGGAAGAGATAG
Organism: uncultured Lachnospiraceae bacterium; assembly: GCA_947630875.1. Taxonomy (GTDB): domain Bacteria; phylum Bacillota; class Clostridia; order Lachnospirales; family Lachnospiraceae; genus CANRIM01. Next base: position 26,955 of record CANRJG010000007.1, on the reverse strand, counting down.
TTCTACGAAAAGGGAAATGAACTTTTACAATAATGAAAAAACTATATGCACTTAATTAGGTTGACTAAAATCTATGCGTATTATTCATCTGGATTTGTTAAAACACTGGCCCAACATTAAGAATGTAACACCATTTTGTAGAGAAAGGTAAAGCGAATGAGGATTAAACTTGCAATTTTGGAATCGGATCAAAGCTATTTAAAGAGAATTGTTACAGTATTTAATACAAAATACTCTGACAAGTTCGAGATATATTCCTTCACGGATCAGAATATGGCACTTTCTACATTGGAATCTGCCAGAATAGATGTGCTGGTAGCAAGTGATATGTTTACAATCGACGTAAATACTTTACCACGAAAATGCGCATTTGCTTATTTCGTTGATTCCAATGATGTCGATCAGGTCAATGACCAGCGTGCTATCTGTAAATTTCAAAAGGTGGATTTAATTTATAAACAGATTTTGAGTATATATTCCGAGAAGGCCGGAAATGTATCGGGACTTAATTTCAATGATGAAAACACAAAAATTGTTGCGTTTACTTCTGCAGGCTGCGGAGCGGGAGCCTCGTCTATGGCAGCAGCGGCGGCAATTCATTACGCAGAAAGAAACAAAAAGGTGCTCTATTTAAATCTCGAAAAAATCGGATCATCAGATGTATTCTTTTCCGGAGAAGGACAGTTTGACATGAGCGATATTGTTTTTGCATTAAAAAGCAAAAAAACAAATCTGCCCTTGAAGCTGGAAAGCTGTGTAAAGCAGGATAAATGCGGAGTGTTTTTCTACTCTCAACCTAAAATTGCATTGGATATGTTTGAACTCTCGTCGGATGACCGTGTTCGTTTATTATCCGAAATTAATTTGATGGGTTCCTATGATTACATCGTAATAGACGCAGATTTTACGCTTGACAGCAATGAGTTAAAGCTGTTTCACAAAGCCCATGCAATTGTATTGGTGGGGGATGGGTCAGAAGTATCAAACAAGAAAATACAAAATGCATATACGGCACTATCAATAAAGGAACAGGAAAACGACTCTCCGCTGACAAACCGACTGTGCTTAGTTTATAACAAGTTCAGCAACAAAACCGGTCATACGGTTGGAAATATTGGAATAAAGGACATTGGCGGAGCACCCAGATATGAACATGCAACCGCGGGACAAGTTTTAGAACAGTTGAGCAAAATGGATATATTTGAAAAGATTTTTTGAGTGATATGAGGTGATTCAAAATGACTTCGGAGCAGCAACAGCAACTTATCATTGATGTAAAAAAATATGTTACCGAAAATTTGCCTCTTAACTCGATCAGTGACGAAGAACTGCAGGAAAAAATCGAGGAAATTGTTGCCCAAAAGATTGGTGCCGCATATTGTCCTATCGATCAAAGGGTTTCGGTTGTTGAACAGGTATACAGCTCAATCAGAGGATTTGGCTTGCTGGACTCTATTATCAAGGATGATACCATCACAGAAGTTATGATCAATGGTCCTAAGAATATTTTTATTGAGCAAAACGGCCGTCTTTTCAAACTGGATAAGCAGTTTGAAAGTCAACGCAGGCTGGAAGATGTGATTCAGCGCATTGTGGGACTTGCCGGACGTGAAGTAAATCAGGCGAATCCCATTTGCGATACCCGTCTGCCCGACGGCTCACGTGTCAATGTTGTGCTGCCGCCCATTGCTTTATGTGGCCCCACATTGACAATTCGTAAGTTTTCGAAAACACCAATGACCATAGAGAGATTGATTCAGTATGGATCAATTACAAAAGAAATCGCGGCCAAGTTGGAACTGTTGGTAAAAGCAAAATACAACATTTTTATCAGCGGCGGTACAGGTTCCGGTAAAACAACTTTTCTAAACGCGCTTTCCAACTATATTCCGAAGGATGAACGCGTTATCACAATAGAAGATTCCGCTGAGTTGCAGATAACCGGCATCGATAACTTAGTCAGCCTGGAAACAAGAAATGCAAATGCGTCCGGCGCCGGACAGATTACAATTCGTGATTTGATCAAATCGTCGCTTCGTATGCGACCGGAAAGAATCGTAGTCGGCGAGGTGCGTGGCGGCGAGGCTCTTGATATGCTGCAGGCCATGAACACCGGTCACGACGGTTCCCTGTCAACCGGCCATGCAAACTCAACCGAAGATATGCTTAGCCGTTTGGAGACCATGGTGCTTCAGGGCGCTGCCGGACTTCCGCTGGAAGCGATCCGCCAGCAAATTGCCTCTGCGGTAGATATTATTATCCATCTTTCCAGACTAAGAGATAAATCCAGAAAAACAATGGAAATCACGGAAGTTGTGGGTTACGAAAACGGCAAGATCATTCTTAATCCGCTTTATGTGTTTGAAGAAGATGAAAACAGTACCTTAGATAAGGTTTCTGGGGCGCTCCATCGAACAAAAAATGAAATGATCAATACGTTTAAACTCCGTTTGGCCGGTGTGCGGGAGCAGATATGAGGTGTGGAAAATGAAAAAAAAAGGTGTTGCAAAAGAACCGGAATATTTTTCATCGGCAACGAATATGCCAACTCTTAATTATAATGTCTATTACATGAAACCTCTGGAGAAAGTTTTGACATTTCTTGTTGCGTTTGCTGCAGGAGCATTTGTAGGTTATTTGTTTTATGGGGGAATTGGTAAAGACGAGTTTGGTCAGGCAACTGTACTTACATGGGTTCTGAATATTACTATTCCTTTTGTTGTTGGAATTGTTGCCGGAAAACTGTTCCTTCCAATCAGAGTCAAGTCAATCATTGAAAAAAGGAAGAAAGAACTGAACCATCAATTCCGAGATATGTTGGAGGCATTGACTACTTCGCTTGGAGCAGGAAAAAATGTCAACGATTCCTTCTTTGGAATATATGAAGATTTAAAAACTCAATACCAATCGGATGCCTACATACTTAAAGAGTTGGAAGTTATCATTTCCGGTATTCATAATAATGTCGCAATTGAGGATGTTCTAGAAGACTTTGGAAAGCGAAGTGGAAATGATGATATATTGAGTTTTGCTAATGTCTTCAAGATCAGTTACAGAAAAGGAGGAAACATTAAAGATATTATCAGGAATACTCACGAGATTTTAAGCGACAAAATGGAGATTGCAGAAGATATAGAAACTCTTGTTACCTCTAATAAGATGGAACAAAACATCATGATTTTGATGCCGATCGCTTTAATCGGCGTAATTAAAATGATGAGTCCGGATTTTGCAGCTAATTTTGTTACACCTACGGGTATTATTTCAACAACGATCAGCATTGTAATTTTTGTTGTCGCTTATTACATTGGAAAATCTGTACTGAATATTAAGATTTGAGGAGGCGAAATCTATGGCAGAATTGGGAATTATTGATTATTTAATGATTGCTTTGGGTGCTGTCTCCTTAATGATTTGGATTCTATTTTATTTTAAAGGATTGAAACACAATTCAATGTTTGAAATTCTTCAGGAAAAGGATTTTCCTTTTAAGGAAATCTATGGGCTTGGTTTTTCAGTACTCGACTTATTCAAATATAGCTATAAAAGTAAAAAAGATCGTAATTTGCGGACTCAGCTTGCTGTGCTATATGGTAATAAGTATAGCGATTATTATTTACGGGTAATTCATTCGCAGCAAATCACTATAGCATTCACAGTATTCGTACTTGCTTTTGCCTTTTATGGATTGTCCTCAGAAATTTTGGCTTTCATCGTCGGAATCGTGTTTACAGGATTGGCTTATTACTATTTTGGAACGGTAACCTCTAAAAAGATTCAAAAACGATCTGATGAATTGCTCCATGACTTTTCTGAAGTAGTTTCAAAACTTGCCCTTCTTACTAACGCCGGAATGATTTTGCGAGAAGCGTGGCAAGAAGTGGCTTACGCCGGAGCAGGAATTATTTATAAGGAAATGCAAACCGCTGTAAACGAAATGAATAACGGCGTGGCAGAAGTTGATGCGTTTTATAATTTTGGCACAAGATGCATCATACCCGAAGTTAAGAAATTCACATCAACAATTATTCAGGGTATGACGAAAGGCAACAGTGAACTAACGGAGATGCTGCAGGAGCAAAGCAAAGAAGTTTGGCAAATGAAAAAACAGGTTGTTCGTCGTGAGGGTGAGAAGGCAGCAAGTAAATTACTAATTCCAATCTGTATTATGTTTGTCGGAATACTAATCATGATTTTAGTCCCGATTTTCACCAATTTGGGTGTTTCATAACGGATATTATATTTCTATATAGTACCAAATTTAGGCGTTTCGTAAACGCCTAGTACCAAAATTAATGAAAGGAGGAAAACATCATGTTGATTCAGAACTTAATGTTGTTCGGTAACTTCGCAAAATTTAAACTGCGGCAACTTTTTACCGATGAGAAGGGAGAAGTCAACATTGTGGCCATTGTCGTACTTATCGGTATTGCTGTCCTTTTAGCGATTGTATTTAGGCAGAAAATCGAAGAATTGCTTGAAACTTTATTCGGGACAATTCAAGGTTCGGCCACAGATGCTATTGCGCCTGGTGGCAGTGGCGGTGGCGGTGGTGAGTAAGTAACCCTCTTCACAGGTGTGTAAGGGGGGTGTTGAAATCAAAGTAGCCCCCTTACTCACCATTTAATTTGATATTCTATAGTAGTTTTTTGAAAAGGACAGTAACGATGATAGGAGCATTTAAAGTGTTAAAAAATGAAAAAGGAGCAGTACAAATTGTAGAAGCTTCTTTTGTGTTTCCTATTATGTTTATAATTCTTTTCTTTTTAATTTATATGGGTAATTCTCATTATGTGAAATCTCAAGTGGAATCGGTTGTAGAAACGTATGCTTTGCAGGGTGCCAGTTATTGTGCCGATCCTATGCTTGAGTCTATCAAACAAAATAATGGTAATGTTCCTTCGCTTTCTGCTCTTGAAACAGAGCCATATCGATTCATTTTCGGAGGAATGGACGATATTGAGTCTCATATTGCTGCCTCCGTTGAATCAGAAATTAAAAGACAATCTTCTTCGTTTTTTAAAAACATGAAGCCAAAATTAAAAACAGCTAAGACAAATATAGCGGAATTCAATAATTATGTAGTGTATTCAACTTTCTCTGTTGAAGTAGAATACTCAGTTGAATTTCCTATAAAATTTTTGGGTTCAAATTCTCCTAAGATACTTACGATAAAATCCAGAGCAGAAGTTCCTGTAAATAACACGGCTGAATTCATCCGAAATACGGATATGGTTATAGATTTATTTTATGGCACGAAAATAGGACAAAGTATATCAGATGTTTTTGGAAAGGTAAACGATTTTATTTCAAGCTTTGCTAGTAAATAGGAAGGAGTGATACCGTTGAAAATTTGGAAGAATACAAAAGGGGTAGTTTCCATTTTTCTGGTTATCATTCTTGTACCAATGATGACAGTTTCCTCGTTGTTTGTTGATGCGAGTAAAGTAAAATTGTCTAGAGGTGTCGCTGAATCAGCAGGTGAATTAACACTTAATACAGCTTTAACAGATTATGATACCGTACTCAAAGATATGTATGGATTATTTGCTACTGCTCAAGATACAAAAGAGTTATTTTCCAAACTTGAAGATTATTATAGAACATGTATCACATCTACTGGCATTGCTGATGAGGATGCTGATGAATATGTTGATATGATTATGGCACATTTAGGATCATTGGATAAGTCCGAAAAGACGTCTGATATTTTGAATATGCAGCTTGCTGATTTTAATATGCAAAAACTGAAAAATGCAAATCTTGCAAATGCCACTCTCCTAAAAAAGCAAGTTATAGACTTTATGAAATATCGCGCTCCTATCAATACTGGGCTGAGTTTCCTGAGTTCTTTGCAAAGTTTTATTAATTTGAGCAAGGAAACAGAACTTGTCGATAAGAGAAAAGATTATTATGAGGCGCAACAAACGGTAATGGAAAATGCAGAAACCGCTTGGAGTGCTATCAATGAATATAACAAAAGTGGATTTATATCAGATGCTAATTACTTTTCAAAAATGAAATCGACGTTGGCTTCATATAGTGATCAATATAAAACAATACACACTAACACGATAAAAAATTTATATGATACACAAAGTTATGCAACCTTTAATGCTTCCATTCTCGAATTTGGAGAAGAAACAATCAAATATAATGGCGTGGATACGGTAGTTATGATGCTTTACACCAGTAGTGAAAATAATGGTGTGCGGGCAAAATGCGATGACTATACAAAATTCACGACATTTTCAAACTCAAAGAGGGCTTCTGCGGAAGATCTTAAATCAGCATTCAATAATTGTCATGCTGCATACAACTCTGCTTTGTCAGCGCACGACAATTTACTCGTAAGTGATGCAAACACTTATGGGTTGCAGTTCGTGGTGCAGACTAATCGACGTGGCGTATATAACACGTACGTGGCAGCAGTAAAAAAATATTATGAATGCTATCAAAAGGTGCTACACGCATATTACTTCAAAGCAGATGATGCAGAAAAAACAGAGGAAAAGTTGTGGGGCGATACAAATAAAGAATATTCTGTTTTTTATGATGAACTCTTAAATCAATTTGCTACGTATGTCGGTACATTTAATGTGGATTATAGTGCCATAAATAGTAATTTGGATACAAAGGAAAATACAATAGGAAACAAGACATCGACAGAATCAACCAACAACACTATTTCAAATATTTATAATGAGATTTGCGCTTACAGAACTACTTTATCAGATGCAAAAACAAATTTAGAAAAAGCTAAGACATATTTAGGTTATGTTTTGGATGGTATTAAGGAAGGCGGACCCTTAGATTCAGCTAAGGCTGCGTGGTCATCGACAGCAAATAATTCCTCTCTGTCAAACAGTTCTATGGCAAAACAAGATAGAGCAGAAATTAAAGATCTTGGCGAACAATTTAAGCCGGATGATGTCCAGAAACTCATCAAAAGATGTGAAAACATCATATCTGGACTCGATAATATGATTAAAGAAATTGATAATTTCAAATATGCTGGTACATCAATATGCGAGATAAGCGACTATGCAACTTTCAAAAATATAATTGGAAACAAGTATGGGGATGCGAATCTAAAAACAATAACATTTAATGAACCAGAGCTTGACGCGCAAATATCTAATTGGTGGAACGATGGGGTATTCACTTCGGGTAATATTGATATTTCCTGGACGTCATCTCAGGAATCGCAAGTAAATTTTAGGTTACAACCCAAATTAAATTTTTACACGTATCTTTACTCTCATTTCCACAAATCAGTCTTTGATCCGTCTGTTCCTGAAACAACAAATGAGGTGGCGTCAAAGAAAGATAGCGAGGAAAAAACGTATGAAGATACCAAATCATCTTTAAGTGAGGGCGCGAAAAACGCCGCTAAAACTACACAAACAATTGTTCCGGATGGAGAAATTAAAGGACAACCCAATCTGCCTTCTTCTGGAACTTCCGGCACTACTGGTAGTGGTACGGTGCAGACAAATAACGATGATGCTGCTGAAAAGACGTCTCTATCTTTATCTTCGATGTTTTCTTCGTTGACAGACAAATTGCTCGATTTTGGAACAGGCCTCAGGGACAATTTATATTATGCAGACTATGTGATGAGTATGTTCAGCTATGACACATTTGAAAAAGAGGCAAAATATAATGCTCTTTCAGATTCCGTCAAACAGAACTATGCTTCTGTAACTTCCGCTGAGACGCCGGCAGATGCAAAATTTCTAAGTCTTACAAATAACAAAATATGTAAAGATAACAATTATGCATACGGAGGAGAGGTTGAGTACATTATTTATGGCGGGAGTGATGCTGGAAATAAGACTGCGTCATACGGAAGTATTTTCGCTATAAGGCTTGGTTTTAATCTTGTTTATGCATTTACAAATAGCGAAATTCGCGATGGTGCTCTGGCAATAGCAACGCCAATTTCGGCCGCAACAATGGGTATTATACCAGCGCCTTTAATTCAAGCCGCCATTATAATCGGTATTGGTATCGCTGAATCTTCAATAGACCTAATGTGTTTACGCGAGGGGATGAGGGTTCCGCTTTATAAAAATAGAAATACTTGGAATATCAGCTTTTCCAATCTAATGAGCAATCTTGGCGCTGCTGCAACAAACCTTGTTAAACCTGCTATTGATGCGGCTATTGATAATGGTGTTGAATACTTGGATTCGTGGCTGGATAAAACGGAAGATGAGCTAAATAACCTAACGCAAACTGAGTTAGATAATCTCGGCGACAGTGTAGAAGCATCGTTTAATTCTTTGATTGAACGAGAATCTGGCATTGTAATGCAAAAGGTCACAACATTGGTTGAAAATGGAATCGAAGAGGGACTGTCGACTGAGACGGAGATAGTAAACTATGTCGATTCTCAACTCAATGATTGGCTGGCCGCTATTACCGAGGATAAAGGAGGAATAGCATATCAAGTAAAAGAAAAAGCTGTAAATCTTTTCAAAGAATCCAGCGGTTCATATATTAAGGAAATTTACAATGGCATTAAGGATGCTACTGCTACGGCAACGTCTGCAGCAAGTACGGCGTTGAACGATATTTTCTCAACATTGAGAAGAGATATTCAGGAAAAAGTATCATCGATGGTTGCTGATGCTCTGTCATCCATGAGCAATGAAATAAAGGATGCGGCTAAATCCGGAGCGACAAAACTTAAAAATACGATTAGCAATAAAATGAATGGGTTATTCGGCAGTAGCGAAGTGGGTTTGGAAACAAGCAGTATGTCTTCAATGGTTGCTTTCCAATATAGCGATTATTTAAGACTATTCCTTCTTATCGGGCTATATACAAACGAAAAAGGGGTTATTTTACGCACAGCCGATGTAATTCAGGTAAATATGGCCCAAAAACACACGGACAACACAGAATATAGAATGGAAAACGCAGCCGTTTATGTCAAAATCAATGCGACGATTGTTGTAAAACCTACTTTACTTGCTCTGCCGTTATTTGCTGATGTTGAGCATAATCCAAAAGATAACAGTAACTGGTACACTATTAATTATTCAAATATTAAAGGATATTAATTGGAGGGTAAAAATGAAGAAGATAGTATTATTGATTGAAGCAATCTTTATTGTGATGGTTCTGACAGCATGTGGTTCTGATAAAAAATCTGATGAAATTAAGGATAAGGTATCTTCCGGAGCAGATACAACAACCGTACAAACTGATTCATTTGTCGAGCAAACCGATACTGGCGAAAAAGACGGAATAGATCTTGTTTATACTTTTAAAGATCCGAGCAAACCGGTTGCATTTGATTATCCTAATTTCAAATCTATAGAAGAAGGGACATCGCAAGTGTTTAAGAACAGCGAATATGTAATTGTATATTGTAGAGATTCAATAAATACAGAATTAAATAATGTTATTAACGAACTAAAAGAAAAGTTCAAAAACGCCACAAGAACGCACATTGAAGGTACATGTGATAGTTTTGACATTGTAACATCCGAAAAAAAAGAGATTAATGGAATTGAAATGCTTTTAGTCAATGGCTCGTTAATTGCTAAATACGATGACAATAGTACAATAAAATTGCCGTTGCACGGTTATACATTTGCCAAAGGAGATACAGTATACGAACTGATTGCTGTGCTTAATGATGAAAGCAATAATTCAGGACAAGAAGAGATGGAAAATATACTTGATGCAATGATCGCAACATTGAGAGAAGCCAGATAGTTTTTTGTAGGAGAGAATTTGTATGCTGTTAAGAAAACTAAGAAAAGAATCCGGATCCGTGACTATAGAAGCTACAATTTCTCTGTCTGCGTTTATGTTTGCCATAGTCACAATCTTAACGATTGTAAATATCTGTATAATACAAGCAAGAATCTCTTATGCCATAAACACAACAGCGGAAGAGATTTCTCAATACAGTTATTTGTATGCATTGACCGGCCTAAATGAATCACATGCTGCTGTGGATGCTGCGGGACATGAAGATACTCTGCCGCTGGATAATGTTTTCAATGATATTAACGCAATGTATAACGAAATCGAAGACTTGGGAGACTCTGGCCTTGCGTCAATTTCAGATATTGACGACATTTCAGCCAAATGGGAGAACATATCTAATTCACTTGAAAATTTAGAGGACAGCGGATCAGCTCTTGCAAATGACATCGAAGATATTGCAAATAACCCCAAACAGATTATTTTTGGAGTTGCCAAACTAGCCGGAAGCACGATTCTCGATACAGCAAAATCAAAACTAATTATGGAACCACTTGCTAAGGCAATGTGCAAAAAACATCTTGTTAATTCTAAAAACGGAAATGTTGACTCGTATTTGAAGTTTCTTGGAGTAGTCCCCGATGCAACAGGATCATATTATAAAGGGCTAAAATTCAATGGATCAACATTATTCCCCAATGGCTCTAATGAAATAAAGGTGTGTGTATCATATAATGTCAAAGTCATAGCATTGCTTCCTATTGATTTTTCGTTTCACTTTGAGCAGACAGCTATCACACATGGCTGGTTAGCCGGTGAATCGACGTATGTTAGTGATGCAGCAAAAGGTGAAAAATATGTAGCGAACGATACTTTGTGGACTCAAGCTGCGCCTCAGGAACGAGCAGAATATATACGAAACCTTGCATTTAAGGATTTGAAGTCTCAAGGCTACTATTCGTTGGCGTATCCTTATAACACGGATGGAATATTATATAACCCTGATTCGAAAGAATTTATTATGCCACGTTCATGGAATCCGTTTAGTGGAGAGGAAAGCGTGTCTGTTGATGAACTCAATGAATCAATTATGAAAAGTTACATTGAAAAATTATGTGGCACATTAAACAGTAATGAATTTGGAAACAATATTTCAATAAAAAAAGAAAAATCTGACGGTTCTTCAGTCAAGGAAGATGTTAACTGTAGTGGAGCAAAAAAGAAGATTGTAATAACAATTCCGGAAGATGAAGGGCTTCAAGAGAAGATAGAGTCAGTTATTGCGGGCTGCGATACAGACGGTGTTGAGATAGAATTGGTGCCAAATTATGGTAATGGCGCATCAAAAAGTAAGGTGGATGGCGATGATGGGGGTAATGAATAGTGCAAATTTTATTTGATATAATTCTTTCATTATTTCTTATTATTGCCGGTTATGCGTATGTCTGTTGTTATTATAACGATGTTAAGTTATTGAAAATAGATGTAGCTGTATTAAAACCAACAAAGAACAAGATCCTTTATCTGGCGTTTGCTGGAATATCTATTGGTATCTTAATTGCGCTGTTCCAGATCATTTATCATTTAAGTATGCTTCAGCAGACGAAACTTCTTATATTGGTGCTTTTCATATTTCCGGCAGCAGCAGTTGATTTAAGATTTCAAAAGATTCCTAATCAAATACTCATCGCCGCATTGGTAATTCGCGTATTAATTTATATTGCGGAATTTATTGTCTCGGTTCCGGCAGCGTTTATCACATTGAAAGATAATGTGATGGGAGCAGCAGTCATCGGCGTATTCTTCCTTCTGTTATTGTTGATTTTTAGAAACAGCATTGGGATGGGCGATATAAAGTTGTTTGCAATTATGGGACTGTATCAGGGACTTTGGGGAGCAGTAAACTCGGTCTTTTTCTCCTTAATGGTTTCATTTGTTCTGTCTATCGCTTTATTGATAACGAAAAAGAAAAGCCGAAAAGATACTATTTCCTTTGGACCGAGCGTTTTGATTGGAACGATTATAGCAATCGGACTGGCAGGAATGTAAGAGAGGAGACGAACTATGAAAAAATATAGAGCTTTAATGCCGGTTGTTTTAATTGTTCTTATGGTAGTTTCTTGGTATATGTTGATACACGATGCGATAACGGTTGAGTCTTCTTATAAAAATTATTTAAGGGAGGCACGAAAGTACGCAGAAGACGGAATAACAAAATATGCTATTGAAAATTATAATCTTGCATTAGATGTAAAACCGACCCCAGATATTTACGCCGAGGTCGCCGAGTATTATAAAGCACAAGGAAAAGATGCTGAGTATCTCTCGTGGTGTGAAAATTTCTTTGAAATCTTTCCTACCAATGCAAAAGCGTATGATTGTGTATTGGACGCATATCTAACAGATAAAGATTACAAATCCTGCTATGATGTGTTAGAAACAGCGTCAAAAAGGCACGTTTCATCTGACTATATCAAGCAGGTTTCGGCAGACATCTTATATGTATACAAGCTTGATTTCAACACATACGAAGATGTCAGAGTATATAGCAATAATTATTCCCCAGTAAAAAGCAATGGTATGTGGGGATTTGTTGACAGATATGGAAATCAACGCATTGGGTGCAAGTATAAGGAAGTTGGCGCCTATACGCAGTCAAATTTTGCTTCTGTATTGAATTCAGAGGACGAAGCTTATTTCATAGATAAATCTGGATCCAAGGTGCTTGTAACTAAGGATAAATTTAAGTGTTTTGGACTTCTGGTAGACGGTAAAATTGCAGCGCAAAATAGCGATGGCAAATACAAATATGTAGATCAAGAATTTAATACCCTGTTTGGTGATTACGATTTTGCATCAACAATCAATGAAGATGTTGCCGTTGTAAAAAACGGAGATGATTTTGAAATAATAGATGGTTCGGGGAAATCTCTAACCAATACGAAATATTTTGACGTTAAATTGGATGAAAAGCAGATAGCGTATAGAAACGGAAGATTGTTTTTGTCTACTTCTGCTGGAACGTACATTATGGTTGATAAGTCCGGAAAGCAGATTGGCGACTTAACATTTGAGGACGCAAGAGTCTTTTTGGGAGATGCACCGGCAGCAGTTAAACTGAACGGAAAATGGTGCTTTGTTAATGCGAACGGCAAATTAATATCCGATAAGACTTATGATGATGCAAGATCATTTAGCAATGGTTTAGCCGCAGTTTGCATAGATGGCAAATGGGGATTTGTTGATGAGAATGAAAACATAGCTATTGAACCAGCTTTTTTTGACGCCAAAGATTTTAACAACTTGGGTAGCTGCTTTGTTAAAACTGGTGATAAATGGCAATTGCTTAAACTTTACCGTTTAAACAGGGAGGAATAAATATGAGCGATTTCACTTTTGAAAATCAAGGCACAAACACCTATCTCGTATACACAATTTTGGATGAAGACACTGTGGATACAATGAGTTTGGGCATGCTGACAAACAATAAAATCCCCGGGCTTGCAACAACTCTGTTTACCCAGATGGATGCAACAAAATACATCAAATATAATGTGTCGGCAAAAGTATCTGTACGGCAATTTTTTTCCGGAGCTGTCAACAAAAAGCGCCTTTTGGGTGTTTTTAAAGGTATTGTAAACGCATTGCTGTCAGCAGAAGATTATATGATCGACGAAAACTCAATTTTACTTGATCTTGATTATATTTTTGCTGACGTATCATCCTGTGAAACGGTGTTGATTTGCTTGCCGGTCATCGGGAAAGAGCAATCGCATAATCTTGGCGATTTCTTCAAGGGCATTATGTTCAGTACACAGTTTGATCAAACCGAAAACTGTGACCATGTTGCGAAAATAATTAACTATCTCAACAGTGCCCCGACATTTTCCTTAGAGGATTTTAAAAATCTTTTATTTGAAATAGACCAGGTTCCGTCCGTAAAACCGGTGCAAGTGAGCCAGATACCAAAACAGCCCCAACAAAATGTTGTTCAGAAAAACGAAACACCGGCGCGGCCTGTCATTCCGGCAGCACCAAATACCAATATTCCTTCCGGCATCCCGGTTTCCCAGGGACGGCCGCCTGTGAATCCTTCTGCGGCTGTTTCACAGCAACCGTCTAAAAACAACATTCCTGTTCCACCTGTAACCCCTCCTGCTTCGCAACCACAGGCTGATTCAGGGATGGAGAAGAAAATATCCATGTTCGGCCTTCTTATGCATTACAATAAAGAAAATGCTGAACTATATAAGGCGCAAAAAGCGGCAAAGAAAGCCGGACAAGCTCCATCTGTTTCGAGTGCACCGAAAACACATCCTTCAAACTTTGCTGTACCGGGAACGTCAGCTCATAATCAGGGATTTGCAATTCCCGGACAGTCCGAGCAGATTCCGATGGGAATACCTGTGCCGCAGCAGCAAGCTTCACAGGGAAATAATGTGACGTCTGCACCACAGCAACAGACGCAGACGCCTGTTCAACAAGCGCTGCAATCGTATGCTCCGCAGCAGAAAATGCCCCAGGGGCAATCTGCAAATTTTGGTGAAACGACTGTTCTTAACAAAGGAAAAGTCGGAGAAACAACGGTATTAGACAGCTCGAAAGCCGGTACGACCAGAAAGGCAACGCCCATTCTTGTGCGTCGTAAAAACAATGAAAAGATCCCGGTAAATAAGCCGGTGTTCCGTATTGGCAAAGAAAAAAGTTATGTGGATTATTTTGTGAGCGATAATACGGCGGTCAGCCGCAGCCATGCGGATATTATCACCCGTGATGGAAAATTTTTTATTGTAGATACCAATTCCACGAACCATACATATGTAAACGGCGCTATGATACAAAGCAACATGGAGACTCCGCTGAACAGTGGAGACACTGTGCGGCTTGCCAATGAAGAATTTGAGTTTAAAATTGTGTAACTTACGACGCGCCGGAAATTTGTAATCAGCGCAAGACTATATCGAATTGATTCCGCTGAGATGCCGCGAATTAACCGTCGAAAACTTGCAGTCTAAGTCAGGAGAGGGAGCGAAAATGAACTACATCGTATCTGCAATGACAGATATTGGAACAACGAAAGAAACCAATCAGGACAGCCTTTCTGTAAAGATTATTAATACAAATCAGGGCCGTATGGTGTTTGCAATTCTATGTGATGGTATGGGGGGACTCGAAAAAGGTGAGATTGCAAGCGCATCCGTTATCCGGGCATTTGATCACTGGATCCGAAATGAGCTTCCGCAGCTTTGCGATTTCCCCATCGAAGACATTTCGATTCGAACACAATGGAATACGATTATTACAGAACAAAATAAGAGCATCAAGGCTTATGGCTCCAGACATGGTGTGCAGCTTGGCACAACGGTTGTCGTAATGTTACTGACACAATCCAGATATTATATTCTCAATGTCGGCGATTCACGGGCTTATGAATTAAGCGATCATATCCTTCAAATTACGAACGATCAGACTTTCGTTGCGCGTGAAGTCGCACTTGGTAACATGACCGAGGAAGAAGCGGAAACTGATGAGCGCCGAAATGTTCTGTTGCAGTGCGTTGGAGCTTCCGACGAAGTGTACCCGGATATGTTCTTCGGAGATATTAAACAGAATGCGGTATATATGTTGTGCTGTGACGGGTTCCGTCATGAAATTACCCCGGCTGAAATTTATGAAAAGTTCCAGCCAAATGTTCTTTTCGACGAAAATTCCATGAATCAAAACTGCCGTTTTCTCATTGAGTTAAACAAGCAGAGACAGGAACGGGATAACATTTCGGTTGCACTTGTCAGAACATTCTAAAAAGAGGGGGGCAAAAATCATGCTGGAAATCGGATCTCTTGTAGACGGTAAATATAAAATACTGAATAAAGTCGGGCAAGGCGGCATGAGCGTTGTTTATCTTGCTATGAATGAAAAGGCAAATAAGCAATGGGCTGTCAAAGAAGTCCGAAAGGATGGCGTTAAGGACTTTGAGGTTGTAAAACAGGGCCTTGTCGCGGAAACGGATATTTTAAAAAAGCTAAGCCACCCGAATTTGCCAAGTATCATTGATGTAATTGATACCGAGGATTCATTTATTATCATCATGGACTATATTCAGGGAAACTCTCTGAATAAAGCGTTGGAGGAATTTGGCGCACAGCCGCAGGAAAACGTCATTGAATGGGCTAAGCAGCTTTGCGATGTACTCGGATACCTGCATACGCGCATTCCACCGATTATCTATCGTGATATGAAACCGGCAAATATTATGCTCAAGCCGGACGGCAATGTAACCTTGATAGACTTTGGGACGGCAAGAGAATTTAAGGAGAAGAATCTTGCCGATACGACCTGCCTCGGAACAGTCGGATATGCTGCTCCGGAACAGTTTGGCGGCAAAGGACAAACCGATGCCAGAACCGATATTTATTGCCTGGGAGCAACCCTTTATCATCTTGTTACAGGAATGAACCCCTGTGAACCTCCGTATGAAATTCGGCCGATCCGTCAAATCAATCCGTCGCTTTCCAGTGGACTTGAGCGAATCATCATGAAGTGTACGCAAAGCGACCCTAATGACCGGTATCAGTCGGCTGCAGAGCTGATGTATGCACTCGAGCATTATACAGAGATTGACGATATTTACAGAAAAAAACAAAAGAAAAAATTGTTTTGGTTTTTAACTCCGGCCATTCTTTGCCTTGTATTTGCCGCCACATCCGCGTGGGGATATATATCGGCAGAGGGCAAAAAGAACGAAAACTATGACTATATATTAAAAAATGCTTCATCCTCGCAGGATTATTATGATGCGATTGTTACAGATCCCAAAAGATGGGAAGCCTATCTCGGAACAGAAGATTACCGTGGACTGGTTGATTCCTTAATAGCTGACGGAGACCTTACAACAGAGGAAAATGCTGTCCTTGCAAAATTACGAGGCGGATTAGACTCTACGAATCTTCAGGGATATTCGACGGTTGTAGATGCGCTTGGTACCTTATCGAAAGAGAATCCTGAAAAATATCAGGAAGTCTGTTATGAAATCGGCGAAGCGTATTTGTTCTATTACAATGTCGGTGTTGAGAAAGACAAGTATCAAACAGCGGCGTCATGGTTCCAGTATGCCGTAGAAAAATTTCCGGTAGCGCAAATGTACTGCGATATCTCGGAATGTCTGCAGAACATTGAAAAATACAAAAAAGCCGATCAATATGCCAAGCTCTATGAGGAATACGAAGCGCTTTGGTCGCAGGTTCAGAAACTGATGACCGACGCGGAGCAATTCGACGATGATTTGAAGCTGCGTGTATGGAATGAAATTGTCAATATGGTACGCAATAATGCCACAGAATTTTGCGAAGTGTCATCTCAGTCTGATATTGCGGACATGCTGGATTCTATCTCTCAAAAAAGCGCTGCAATCACAAATTCCTTCCTTCAGGAAAATATTACGACTTTGAAGGAAAATGCGGAAACGACAAAAACAAAAGTGCTTTCGGTTAAGAACACTGGCTTGGAGGGAGGAGACACAGAATGACATATGAAATTTATCGATACATTTTTTTTGGTGGTGCCATTCTGGCCGGTATTATGTTGATCGTTGCTGTTCTGCTGTTTATTTTTCTTCATATACCTACGGTTATCGGTGATTTAACCGGCAGCAACGCACGAAAGGCAATCGAAGAAATTCGTAGTCAAAATGCAAGTTCCGGAGATAAGACATACAAATCAAGTGCCGTCAATCGCGGCCGGGCAAAACTGACAGACAAAATATCTGAATCCGGAAGACTGATACATCATCCGACGGATGTACTGAGCGGGGCAATGGCAACTGCAAAGCTGGATACAGAAGAACTTCTGCAAAGTGCAGAAGAAACCATGATTCTCAACAGCACAATGGCAGAGAACGAACATAGGCAAGATGGTTCTGCATCAGAGACCGTATTGCTTTCGGAGCAGCCACATGAAAATATCTTCGAGATTGAATATGAAATTACGTTAATACATACGGATGAAATTATAAATTGAGGGAGCTGCAATGAGACGTATAGAAAAAAGAGTCGGATCGTCAATATGGTTGACAATTGTATCATTTGCGATATCTTTCTTTTCTCTGAGTGCAATACCATTTTCTCAGAATTTGACAGATACCGGACAAAAGATTCCCAGTTTTATGATTGCTGCAATATTTTGGTTTTTTTTAATTTGGGGATTTTTGCTTACTTTTTTAACCAAAAGAAGGCAGCAGACCGTAAGAAAAAAATTAAAATCAATGGGCTTGATAAGAGCGCACCAGCCACCCGGAATTATCAGTTTTTCAAGCAATCCCTTTTCGATTATCTTATATGTGGCTTTTCTGATCGAAATAATTTTGATCGTAAGCGATTTAATTTTCCACTGGGTTCCGGGGTATATTATGTTCCCCATAATTTCTGTCACGCTGTTCACATTTATGCTGCATTGCGTTGTAGACGGCGAAAATTATAAAGTATACCAAGTCATAAAGAAAGGAATGGACCAGAATCATGAGCACAAAGGCGAATAAATTCAGCCGATTGACGGCAGTTGTTTTGACAGTAGCAATGCTTATGTCGATGCTTCCACTAGATGCTTTTTCGGCACTTGCAGCGGGGACGAAGTCGTTTACTGTCACAGTAACCGATGGAACATCTCCAATTGAAGGTGCTGATATCAAGATCACTGCAGCAGGTACAGTTATAAATACATCACAAACAAGTGGTACTGGAGAGGCAACCTTCACCCTGAGCGAAGATCAAGAGTATCAATTTGAAGTCTCAAAGCACGGGTATAACACACAAACCGGAAAGGTAGATCTCAATGCCGGAAAAGCAGGAGTTTCTCTTACTGCAAAGAGCAAGATAACGGTTTCGGGAAAAGTTTTAAATCAGAATGAGGCTCCTATTGATCAGGTTTCCGTTCAACTAACTGGATACGATGAAAATCGAACAACAACAACAGACAACATGGGAGGCTTTTCTTTTGAGGATGTGTATGAAGGAGAAGAATATCAGCTGACTGCGACCGTTGCAAAATATAAGATTACAAGTATAACTGTTTCCACGAAAGTCGGAATGGATTCTACCGAAAACATAATCCATATGACATCGAAAGAGACGGAAGAACTCACTTTTGAACAAATAGAACTGACGATTAAATACGGTCAGTCTGCGATTAATATTGCAACTGCCAAAAGTGGTACTGCAAATCATTATGAATCATTGAATCCATCAGTTGCTACCGTAGATGACTCTGGAAAGATTACAACAGTTAGCGTGGGCAAAGCAAAAATCAAGGCAACAAAATATGAAAGCGATGATTATCTGCAAAGCGAAGCCACATATGAGCTTACAGTTGAGCGCGGCATTCAGGATGACCTTATTTGGTCAACTTCCGTTCCTGATAATTTGTCTTGGACAGACACTTTCACAAATACTGTAACCGGCGGAAGCGGTAACGGCGCTATTACATATAGTTCTTCTGATGATACGACTGCAGATGTAGATCCAAACGACGGTATAGTTACATTCAAAAAGCCGGGTACTGTAAAGATTATTGCAAAAAAAGCAGCCGATGATCTTTATGAGGAGAAAACTACAGAATACTCTATAACCGTAGGTAAAGCAAAGCAGAATCCGTTAACATTTGAAAAAGGTACAACACCCGATGCCATTTTTTATGGTGATTCTTTTTCTAATAAAGCGACTGGTGGCACGGTAAATGGGCAGATAACTTATCAGGTTGACGAGTCTGCCGTTGCCAGTGTTGATGATGCTGGAAATATTACAACAAATAAATCTGGCACTATTCAGGTAACTGCAACTATGGCAGGTAATGCGCTTTATGAAGACGTGTCTGCCAAATATCAATTACAGATTTATAAGGTTGAACAGAAGAAAGACTTCCTTTTTGATAAAGGTGATAGTGAATTTACCATTCATTATGGGCAGGAGTTTTCTAATTCAGCAACTGGTGGTGAAAATTCTCCTATTACTTATAAATCTTCTGAGGAATCAGTTGCTACGGTAGACGCCGATGGAAAAATAACCACGTTGAAAAAAGGAAAAACTGTTATTACGGCGACCAATCCGGAAGATGAACGCTATAAAGCAAAAGAAATTAAATATACATTAATTGTTGAACAGGCGGAACAAAATGTTACCTTTGACATTGACGCTTCCAATATTCCTGTTATGACATATGGCGATGGTTTCCAAAATGCAGCGCATGCAAATACGAATATAACCTATTCGACTTCGGACGAAAAAACCGCCTCGGTCAATCCGGACGGAACATTAATTATCCACAAGGCAGGAAACGTGACAATTACAGCAACTGCCGCGGAAACGGATCAGTATAAGAGTGCCGAAGCGTCTTATATCATTACGATCAATAAAGCAAAACAAACCATCACCTTTGAAAAAGGCAGCATTGATTCTGAAAGTGGCAGCATTGTGGTGGAAACCACTTTTAATGTAGATGGAAATCATTTCAGTAATGCGGCTGTCAGCGATCAGCAGGGCAAAGATGTTGATGCAGTTTATGATATTGCCAGCGGAAAAAATCTTGTAACAAATTTCAATGATCGTACAGGCGAGTTTACTATTCTTGGAGCAGGAACGATTGTAGTCAGCGTTGCCGTTGATTCTAATGAATGTTATCTGCCGGGATCGGCGTCCTATACCTTGAAGGTAGAGAAAGCCGAGCAGTCGATTGCTTTCTCACAAGCAGAATACAGCCTTATTTCCGGACATGATTTCAACGCGGAAGATATGCCGAAAGCAACCGAGCAGGGTGAACTGTACGGAACGGGCGCTATCACCTATTCTTATGAAAACGATGAAAATACGATCGTAAAAACCCTTTCCGCAGACGGCACGTTGGAACTGACCTACCGTACCGGCACCGTCACGGTGAAGGCGACCAAAGCCGAAGACGCCAACTATAAGGAAACGACGGCAACCTATGTTCTCACCGTGAATCCATGGGTGCCGGACAACACCTACTATTCCTTTACCGGCAAAAAAAACACGAACGAAAACGAGTGGTTTGCCGGGAATGTGGCTCTTACCGCGAATGCAGGGTATTACGTCAGCTATAAAAACGACAAGGATTCCGCCGATTGGAAGCAAACCCTTTCGGATGTTGTCACGGAAGATGGAGAATCCAATGAGGTTTCGTTCTATCTCAAAAATGAGGCAGGCGACATTTCTGCGCTGATTACACAGAACATAAAAAAGGATGAAACGCTGCCCACGGTTTCCGTAGATACTGAAGCAGATTCCATTTTTGTAAAGCTGCTTGAGATCATATCTTTCGGAAGTTGGAAGAAAGACACAGTTGAGTATACGATGGAGTTTGACGACGTTACATCCGGCGTTGCAAAGACCGAGTATTATATTGCGAAAGACACAACGAAGAAAATGGAAAAGGATCAACTGGATGCCATTTCGGATTGGACGCCGTATGACCATGCAATTTCTGTTTCCAAAGACCAGATGTATGTCGTTTATGTGAAAGTCACCGATGCAGCAGGAAATGACAATTATGATTCGTCAGCCGGAACTATTTTTGACGCAACAGAGCCTATAATCAATCTCGCTCCGTCGGAAGATGGGAATATCTATGCGGACGATAACGGATACTATACCGGCGATGTGTACTTTGATCTGAGTGTTTCTGACCCGGCTCCTTCGTCCGGAATCAAGCGCGTTGATTATGTTGTAACAGTAAATGAAACGGAAAAAGTATCCGGCAACCTCTATACCTTTGTGGAAGAAAAGGAATCAGCGCTTCAAAGTGAATGGATCAAGGATACGCCTTTGGTTGTTCCCTCGGAAGATGTTAGTGATACAGATAGAATCCTGTTGAAAGTGACGGTAGAGGATCTTTCGGGCAATATCAGCACCAAGGAAATATCACTGAAAATCATATCACAGCCTGCAACAGTGACTGTGACAGAAATCAAGGAAGGATATTATCAGGAACCGCAGGAATCTACGATCACGGTTTCCGGCAGAGCAAACTCGTTCAAAGAAGAAAATGTTACTATAAGCGTGAAAGCGACTGACGCGGCGGGAAATGATGTTGCTGACCCCAAATATGCGCTGTCCGCCTGGACGAAAAAGGACAACGGCGAGTATACCGCAACGGTCACCTTTAACGGGAACGCAAACTACAGCGAGTTCAATGTGGCCTACAAAGACCCCGGTGAGAATGGATTGACCGGCGAAAGCAATACGCAGTTCAACTTTACTGTTGATAAGACGCGCCCCACCGGCAGTATTACGGTTGCAGAATACACATGGAAAAAATTGATTGAAACGCTTACCTTTGGACGGTTTGGCAGTAAAAAAATCGTTACGGTTACTGCAACGGCCAAAGATGAAATATGCGCTCCAACACCGAAAATTGAATACTTCAAGACCTCCGATACTTCCTTAAAACGGAGAAGTGAGCTGGAAGAATATAAAGATTGGCACGAATTCCATACGTTTGATATCATCAAAGATGAAGTATTTGTGATTTACATGAAAATCACCGATGCAGCAGGCAATTACGATTTCCTGTCTTCCAACGGGTATATCCTTGATTCGAAGGAAGCAGATGTCGAAGTCGTTGCAAAAGAAAAGGCAAACGAAAACGGCTATTACAACAAAGATGTTCCAATTCTGATTGATGTGAAGGAAAAGGAAGATACAACTTATTCCGGCATCAAGAGTATCGAGTATTGGGTTGAAAACGACGGTCAAAGGACACAGGGCGAAACGCTGTTTACCTTTGAAACAAAAGAACCGACCTACGAACAGCTTGTTTCTTCGTGGAACAGCGATGAGGCCAAAAAGAATATTGTGGTTTCTTCCGAAGCAAACAATTCAGATGAAGTTACGGTTCATGTAAAGGTAATCGATAACGCCGGAAATGAAAAAACGGCGGAATTACCGCTAAAAATTGACGTTACCCGTCCGAAGATTCAGCTTTCCTATGATGTAAATAACGGAAATGTCTATGAGATCGATGGAGTAGAGCGCGGATTCTTCAAAACAAACCGCATCGCAACCGTTAAGATCACCGAAAGAATTTCTACATTCAACAAGGAAAAAGCTACGGAAGGACTGGAATTCTTCGGCAAAGATGCTAACGGCAATGACGTTCCACTGGACGATGTGATAGTCTCTAAATGGAGCACTGTAAAGGGGAAAACCCCGGACGAGGCGGTTCACACAGCAACAGTGGAGTTCAATACGGATGCAAATTACACTTTCAATATCAGCTATCGAGATGAAGCCGGAAACGATAACGATCCGGCGATTGATGTCGGAAAGTCGATGACACCGTTTAATTTCACCGTGGATAAGAATGACCCGACCGCGCAGGTTACTGTCAAAGGCAATACATGGAATCAGCTGCTTGAAACCCTCACTTTTGGACTTTGGAGTAATAAAACAGTTACTGTCACAGCTTCTGCAAATGATATAACCAGTCCGTATGTGATCGAATATATCAAGACGGATTCTGCTGCACAAAAGACGGAAGAAGAATTGAATAATGAAAAAGGCTGGGCAACGTTCAACGATCTTACAATCAATCCCGACGAACAGTTCGTTGTCTACCTTAAGGTGACCGATTATGCCGGAAATTTCATTTATATCAATTCCGATGGTCACATTGTGGATAAGACCGCACCGAAGCTGACGCTGACGCCCGATAAAACGGAAATTCAACACAATGGCGTCGGCGTATACAACAAGGACGTCAATGTTTTGATCCAAGCGGAGGATCAGGCTCCCTACTCCGGTATTCAGAAGGTCGAATATTGGGTCACCTGCAACGGAGAGGAAACGCAGAGAGAAACGCTCTATCTGTTCGAGTATGCGCGGGATAACGGGCTTAACAACAACGGAGGAAACCTGAGTTTCACTGAAAACGGCGAAAAAACCGAAACTGAAGGAACAATTCCATCACAGGCAGAACTGAAAGCGTCCTTTGCAAAGACGATCACGGTCCAATCGGAAAAAAATAACAGTTGTGATGTGGATGTCTATGTCAGCGTAACGGACAATGCCGGAAATTATACCGAGCAAACCATTGCATTAGATATTGATATTACCGCACCGACTATTCAGGTGTCCTATGACAACAACGCGGTTCACAAAACGGTAAATGAGCGCGGATACTTCCCTGCAGGGCGCAAGGCAACTGTGGTAATCACCGAAAGGACCGGCCATTTCAGCCCGGAAAATGCCACTAACGGTATTTCGATCAAGGCAGTCGATGCCAAGGGCACGGCGGTATTGGACGATATCAGGACACTGATCAGCAAATGGTCCACGTCGGAAGTGGAAGACAACGAAAATGCGGCGACACATACAGCTACAATTGATTTTACAGCTGACGCAAATTATGACTTCTCCATTCGCTATATTGATTTGGCCCAATGGACGAATGATGATGTTGAAACCGGCGTTTCCGTTTCCCCTTACTGCTTTACGGTGGATAAGACTGCACCTGCCGGAACTGTAACGGTCGGAGAAATCGGAACCTGGAATAAACTGATCGAGATACTGACTTTTGGCCTTTGGAGCAAAGATACTGTTTCAGTTTCAGGAACCAGTGATGACGCGACCAGTCCGATTGAATCGGTTGATTATTATAAGACGCCCGATATACAGGTCAAAACAGTAAATGACCTTGAAAAAGTTACCGCATGGACTATGTTTAAAGGGTTTGATGTGTCGCCTAACGAACGTTTTACTGTATATGTCCGCATCATTGATAATGCCGGTAATACAACTTACATCAGTACGGATGGAATTATCGTAGATGACAAACTTCCTGTTTTGGAAAAAGTTGAACCGGAAATTACGATCACTCCACAACAACCGGTCAATGAAATTTACAATGAGGATGTCAATGTTGCCGTAAGGGTTTATGATCCAATGACTGGAAATGACAATGTATATTCCGGTTTAAAGGAGATCCGGTATGAGGTACTGAATCTGGGGTCTGTGACACAACAAGGTGTATTGTATAGTTTTAATGTGCAAACTCCGACCCAGCCCCAGCTTTTGCAAACATGGGAAAAGGAGGATGCGATTACAGTCAAAACAGAACTAAATAACAGCAATGATGTTATTGTCAGAGTCTATGCAATTGATAATGCCGGAAACGAGAATAATAATTCTGTTCGAATTAAGATTGATACTACTGCACCCTCCATTGCTGTTGCGTATGATAACAATGAAGGTGATACCAGTTTTACGGACGGAACCTATTTTAAGGCAAATCGAAAAGCGACCATTACTGTGACGGAACGTAATTTTGATCCTCAAAAGGTTATCGTGAACATTACAAATCAGCATGAAGTGATTCCTATTCTTGTGGGATGGCAGACAATGGATGGAAATGAGCCAAATGGCGATGATAAGAAACATGTTGCAACCATCTTGTATGATGCCGACGGCGATTATACTTTTGCAATTTCTTATTTCGATCAGGCGGGTAATTCAAACACACCTGTAGATTATGGTACATCGCTTGCGCCGACATCTTTTACCATTGACAAAACAAATCCGACGTTAAATGTGGAATACGATAATAATTCGGCACAAAATGGAAATTATTACAAGGCACAAAGAGTTGCGACAATTACAGTTACAGAACATAATTTTGAAACCTCGCGCATGGTAATCAAACTTGCAGCGACAGATAATGGTTCGCCAGCTACACTGCCAACTGTAAGCAATTGGAGTACGAATGGTGACGTTCATACAGCAAGGATTACTTACTCTGCTGATTCACTTTATTCTTTTGATTTTGATTATACGGACAAGGCCGGAAATACTTCGGCCAATATTGATGAGCAGCAATTCTATGTGGATAAAACAAATCCGGAAGTCACAATTAAAAAAATTATGAACGGCGAAGGCACAAACAGCAAACAGTTGGATAAATCGGCCAATAACAACGAAGGAAATATCGGTTTTAGTATTACAGCAACCGATACAAACTTTGATGTGTTTACGCCTGTTTTGACGGCTGTTGTCAAAAACGGCGATACTTTTGAGACAAAGCAGCTGAATATCGGCGCCATGACAGATATTGCTAACGGCAAAACATATACTGTTTCGAACATTGATACAGACGGCATTTATTCCCTTAAATGTACGGCAGTTGATAAGGCAGGAAATGCGTACTCTGAGATTCATCTGGAAAATCAAAACGGAGATCCATATGTAGAAAACAGAGCCGGAAACGATTCTTTAGTTGTATTCTCAGTCAACCGGAACGGTTCAACTTTTATGCTTGATCAAAACACATCTGATATGGTTGATCAGTATTATGTGCAAAATGTATTGAATGATGTCATGGCAGTGGAGATTAATGCAGATCCTCTGTTTGAACATCATGTGACAGTAAACGGAAAAGAAATAAAGGAAAACACCGATTATACTGTATTACAAGATGGCGGCAATGGATCATGGCTCAGTTATACTTACAAAATCAACAAATCTCTTTTTGAAGCAGAAGGAGAGTACAAAGTTGTAGTATCGTCAAAAGATAACGCTCAAAATGATGCTTTCAGCGACGTGAAAGATGCTGCAATTGATTTTGTGGTTGATCGGACAGCTCCTGTCGTGACTGTAACAGGTCTGGCTGCAAATGGAAGATATCAGACGGATAAACAGACGGTCACGATTGTTCCTGCTGATGATGGCGGTGCATTAAAGTCTCTTGCGGTTCGTTTGGTAGAACTTGATAAAGACGATAATGTAACAGATACTGTTAAGCAATTGATCGATCTGTCTGATGAGGCACTGGAAAAGAGCCTGGAAAAAAGCGCGGGAAAAATTGTCTTTGAAATTGCAGAAGGTTTGTATCAAAATGTACAGATCATCTGTAATGATCGTGCTGTGGATGCAGATGATAAAACAAATACATATGAAAGTATTATCAAAAATGTATCTGTTTCTTCCAGTCAGTTTATGATTTTCTGGGCAAACAAGCCGCTTCGTTGGGGCACTGTTTCAGGAGTAGCGGCGGTTGCAATTGGCTTGATCCTGCTTGTCGTATACAAAAAACGTAAAAAGCATACAGACAAGAAAAAATAATAATCAAAACAGGTGGGAGTGGATGTCATTCCATTCCCATCTGCAATAAAAAAGGAGAGTTGAAGATTGAAAATGAGAGGTAGAGGGTATCCATAACTTTATGCGCACAACA
>CANRJG010000006.1 GCA_947630875.1 uncultured Lachnospiraceae bacterium | reverse complement strand
ATAGAGAAAAAATAGGCTCAGGAAAACCATTTTCATAACGTTTTGTGCCTGAGCGAAGCGAAAGGAATGGATATAACTATGGTAAAAATCAACGGAAAATGTCTGGAACTGGCAGGCAGCACGCTGCAGGAGTATCTGGCGTCAGCCGGTTATGACATGGCGCGGATTGCCGTAGAGCGCAACGGAGAGATCGTTCCCAAAGCCGCCTACGGGGAGACGGTGCTGCAGGAGGGCGACAGTCTGGAAGTCGTCAGTTTCGTGGGAGGCGGTTGAGTTGATCCCGACAAAAGAAGAAATGAAAGACGCGCTGGCGGGGCATCAGGCATTGACGGTGCTGCGCCTGCTGGACGGCAGAACGGAAATTTGAAAAAGAAAGAAGGAAACAGATATGCATGAGGATCCATTGATCATCGGAGGACACGAATTTCATTCCCGTTTTATTCTCGGGTCCGGAAAATATTCGCTGAAGCTGATCGAAGCGGCGGTACGGGACGCAGGGGCTGAAATTATTACGCTGGCGGTGCGCCGGGCCAATACAAAGGACAAGGAAAATATCCTGGACTACATCCCCAAGGGTGTGACGCTGCTGCCCAATACCAGCGGCGCGCGAACGGCGGAAGAAGCGGTACACATCGCGCGGCTGGCCCGGGAGCTGGGCTGCGGCACCTTTGTCAAAATTGAAATCATGCGGGACAGCAAGTATTTGCTGCCTGATAATCAGGAAACGGTGAAAGCCACGGAGATTCTGGCGAAAGAGGGCTTCGTCGTCCTGCCATATATGTATCCGGACCTGAACGCGGCCCGGGATCTTGCCTCTGCGGGGGCGGCGGCCATCATGCCGCTGGCTGCGCCCATCGGTTCCAACAAGGGACTGGCTACCAGAGAATTTATCCAGATTCTGGTGGATGAAATGGATCTGCCGGTAATCGTAGACGCCGGAATCGGCAGACCCTCTCAGGCCTGCGAAGCCATGGAAATGGGGGTCGCGGCCATTATGGCCAATACGGCGCTGGCCACGGCGGGAAACCTGACCCTGATGGCGTCGGCGTTTAAGCAGGCGATTGAAGCCGGACGGAGCGCTTACCTCTCCGGTCTGGGGCGGGTGCTGCCCCGGGGCGCGTCGGCGTCGGATCCGCTGACCGGTTTCTTAAGAGACTAGGGAGGTTTTGCATGGACAATCAGTATTTTATCGACTCGGCGTATCTCTCTCCGGAGGCGCTGGCAAAAAAACACCGGCTGGAAACCGATCCTTCGTCCCGGAAAAACCATATGAAATATCTGCCCGGCATGGAACAGCTCCAATCGGACGTATGCAGCCGGGTCATGGAACAGGTGTCTTCCTTTGACTACAGCCGCTATACCGCGAGGGACGTGAAAGCGGCGCTGGAGCATCCCCATTGTTCTGTGGAGGATTTCAAGGCGCTGCTGTCGCCGGCAGCGGAACCGTTTCTGGAGGAGATGGCCCAGCGGGCCCAGCGGGAAACCAGCAGGCATTTCGGGAATACCGTATACTTGTTTACGCCGCTGTATATCGCGAACTATTGTGAAAATTACTGCGTTTACTGCGGATTTAACTGTTACAACCACATCCGCCGTATGCAGATGAATATGGAACAGATCGAGCATGAAATGCAGGTCATTGCCGAAAGCGGCATGGAGGAAATCCTGATTCTTACCGGAGAGAGCCGGAAGATGAGCAGCGTGGAATATATCGGCGAAGCCTGCCGGCTGGCCCGGAAATATTTCCGGATGGTGGGGCTGGAGGTTTATCCGGTCAACACGGAGGAATACCGCTATCTGCACAGCTGCGGCGCAGACTATGTTACGGTATTTCAGGAAACCTACGATATGGTGCGCT
This sequence comes from uncultured Lachnospiraceae bacterium, assembly GCA_947630875.1. GTDB lineage: Bacteria > Bacillota > Clostridia > Lachnospirales > Lachnospiraceae > CANRIM01. The sequence goes on along the minus strand of CANRJG010000006.1, from coordinate 66,924 downwards.
ACGAGCAGCTGCATTTGCTGGGGGCAAAACGGGTCTGGCCTTATCGCTTTGACGCCCAGGAACGGGCGCTGATGGGCGGTATGCGGGGCGTTGCATTTTCCGCGCTGCTGGGACTGTCCGATTTCAGAAAGGACGCGCTGGCCAGCGGGCTGCATCTGTATTATCTGCAGCGGAAATATCCTTCCGCGGAAATGTCCCTGTCCTGCCCCCGGCTGCGGCCCATTATCAACAATGACAAGATCAATCCCCAGGACGTGCATGAAAAGCAGCTGTGCCAGGTGCTTTGCGCGTACCGGATTTTCCTGCCCTTTGCCGGAATTACGGTATCTTCCCGGGAAAGCGCGTCTTTCCGCAACGGCATTGTCAAGATCGCGGCCACCAAAATATCGGCGGGGGTGTCCACCGGCATCGGCGACCATGAACAGAAATACAGCGGAAAGGAGACCGACGGTCCGCAGGGAGACGAGCAGTTTGAAATCAACGACAGCCGCAGTCTCAACCGGATGTATGAGGATATCGAAGGAGAAGGCCTGCAGCCCGTCCTGAATGACTATCTTTATGTCTGAGGTGCTGATCGTTACCAACCGCAGTCTGTGCCGGGAGCCTTTTACTGACCGGCTGGAAAAGCTGGCGGCGGCCCGTCCCAGGGGCATCATTCTTCGGGAAAAGGACTTTTCCGAATCCGACTATCTGGAGCTGGCCCGGGAAGCAATGCAAATCTGCGGCAGATATCAAACCCGCTGTATTCTGCACACTTATGTGCGCGCGGCGCAGACACTGGGGGCAGAGGCCATCCATCTGCCGATGGGGATTTTGCGGGGGCTGCCGCAGGAAGTGCGGGCGTCGTTTCCCATTCTGGGGGCGTCCTGCCATTCCGCGGCGGAGGCGGCGGAAGCAGAGCAACTGGGCTGCACCTATATCACGGCGGGACATATTTTTGAGACCGACTGTAAGAAGGGACTGCCGGGACGGGGCCTGGTTTTTTTGCGGTCCGTCTGCGAAAGCGTTTCCATTCCGGTTTACGCCATCGGCGGCATCACCCCGGCGCGGTATCCGCAGGTGAAGGCGGCGGGGGCACAAGGCGCCTGCCTGATGAGTCAGATGATGTGTTGTCAGGATGTGAAACATATGCTGGATGCATATGAAACAGAAATCTAAAAGAAAAGTAAAAGCAAAAGCGGCCGGATTTTAAAAATCTGACCGCTTTCGCTTTGCTAAGTTTATTTGATTTCCGGAGAAGGATTATTTCTTCGGTTTGTGGCATGTGCCGGACATGGCACAGTTTTCACATCCGCAGCCGCAGGAGGAGCGGCCGTGTTTCTTATCTTTTAACATTTTGCAGATCACTGCCGCCACGATCAGGAGAATGACTGCGGCGACAAGTATGGTTCCGAGATTGGAAGAAAGCCATGCACCCATGGGAGTACCTCCTTTGTTCGCCGGAGGGCCTCCTGCTGTTTGATCCCACAGCAGGAGAACACCGGCTTTGTTTCAGCACACGAATCTATTTCACTCTGACTTTGGAAGTCAGCCTGGTGGCTTCTTTGTAAGGTTTCACCAGCATATAGACGATGCCTGCCACAACGGCTGCGGCGGCGATGACGCCGACGACATTCCCATTGCCTGTAAAGAGCATACCGAACTGGTAGACCACCAGCGCGATGGCATAGGCAAAGATACACTGATAACCGATGGCAAACCAGGTCCATTTGGCGGAGTTCATTTCCCGCTTGATGGCGCCGATGGCTGCGAAGCAGGGCGCGCAGAGCAGGTTGAAGATCAGGAAGGCGTAAGCGGCAAGCTTTGTCATACCTTCAAAATCCAGCACACCGAAGACACCTACCACTTCTTCTTTGGCCACCAGACCCATAATGGTTGCAATGGTGGCTTTGATGGATGAGAAGCCTAAAGGGGCGAAGATCCAGCGGATCGCATTGCCGATGATGCCCAGCAGACTGCTCTCCAGCTCCATTTCCGCGTCAAAGAGGAATCTGCCGTCCACAACGCCGAAGCAGGAACCAAGCCAGATCACAACCGAGGAAAGCAGGATAATGGTGCCGGCTTTTTTAATAAAGGAATAACCCCGTTCCCACATGGACCGCAGGATATTGCCGGGAGTGGGCCAGTGGTAGGCCGGCAGCTCCATGACAAAGGGCGCAGGTTCGCCGGCAAACATTCTGGTCTTTTTTAACATAATACCAGAAATTATGATTGCCGCAACCCCCAGAAAATATGCAGAGGGCGCTACCCAGGCCGCGCCGCCAAACAGTGCGGAGGCAATCAGGCCGATGATGGGCAGTTTCGCGCCGCAGGGGATAAATGTAGTGGTCATAATGGTCATACGGCGGTCCCGTTCATTTTCAATGGTCCGGGAGGCCATGACGCCGGGCACGCCGCAACCGGTGCCGATCAGCATCGGAATAAAGGACTTGCCGGACAAACCGAATTTACGGAAAATCCGGTCCATGACAAAGGCGATTCGGGCCATATATCCGCAGGATTCCAGGAAAGCCAGGAAAATGAACAGTACAAACATCTGGGGAACGAAGCCCAGTACCGCGCCGACGCCGTCGATGATGCCGTCTAAGATCAGGCCTTTCAGCCAGTCCGCGCAGTGGAGGGAATCCAGTACATGTTCCGCCAGTACGGGAATGCCGGGTACCCATACGCCATAGTCTTCCGTGGCGGGAACATCTTCGGCGTCTTCTCCCACGGCGTCTTCGTAGATTTCCGAGATGTCAAAGCCTTCTTCCGCAAGGGAATCCGCATAGGTGCCGTAGGCTTCGTCAAAATCTCCGAAGCTGCCGTCGTCGATGGCTGTCTGCAGGTCTTCGGCGCCGACGACGCCTGCGTCTGCCGCAGCGTCTACGATTTCAGACAATTCGTCGGTGAATAAATGTTCGGCGGCGTATTCGTCAATGGCTTCTTCATAGGCCCCGGAGCCGATACCGAACAGGTGCCAGCCGTCTCCGAACAGCCCGTCGTTGGTAAAGTCCGTAACCCAGGTGCCCACCGTGGAAACGGAAATATAGTAAACAAGGAACATAATGACAGCGAAAATCGGCAGCGCGGCGAAACGGTTGGTCACCACTTTGTCAATGCGGTCTGATACGGAAAGCTGTCCGGCGGATTTCTTTTTGTAACAGCCCTTCATCAGCTGTCCGATGTAGACGTAACGTTCATTGGTGATAATGGATTCCGCGTCGTCGTCCAGTTCTTTTTCCGCCGCCGCGATATCCGCTTCGATATGAGACAGGGTCTCTTCCGGCAGCTGCAGCCGGGCTTTTACTTTGTCGTCCCGTTCGAAAATCTTAATGGCGTACCAGCGCTGCTGTTCTTCGGGCATCCCATGGACAGCCGCTTCTTCAATGTGGGCGATGGCGTGTTCCACAGCGCCGGAGAAGGTGTGCATGGGAACGGTGCTTCCGTTCTGCGCCGCCTGCACCGCAGCTTCCGCGGCTTCCATGATGCCGGCGCCTTTGAGGGCGGAAATTTCAACGATTTTGCAGCCCAGTTCGCGGCTAAGCTCTGCAATGTTGATTTTATCGCCGTTCTTTTTGACCACGTCCATCATGTTGATGGCGATGACCACCGGAATGCCCAGCTCCGTCAGCTGGGTGGTCAGGTAAAGATTTCGTTCCAGACTTGTGCCGTCTACGATATTTAAAATCGCGTCAGGGCGTTCCTGAATCAGGTAGTTTCTGGCCACGACTTCTTCCAGTGTGTAGGGAGAAAGGGAGTAAATGCCGGGAAGGTCGGTAATGGTCACGCCTTCGTGTTTCCGCAGTTTACCTTCTTTCTTTTCGACGGTTACGCCCGGCCAGTTGCCAACGAACTGATTGGAACCGGTCAACGCATTGAAAAGTGTGGTTTTTCCACTGTTGGGGTTGCCCGCAAGGGCGATTCTCAAATTCTTCATTGATTCCTCCTTTGGTAAGCATCTGCTAACCAGTTGTCTTAAAAAAAGGCTATTCTACCTCAACCATCTGCGCGTCCGCTTTCCGAATGGAAAGTTCGTAGCCCCGGACGGTCACTTCGATTGGATCGCCGAGGGGCGCTACCTTGCGGACGCAGACTTCGACGCCTTTGGTGATACCCATGTCCATGATGCGGCGCTTCACGGCGCCTTCGCCATGGAGTCTGACAACTTTGGCCGTCTCTTTGATGTTTACATCTCTGAGTGTTTTCACAGTAAATCCTCCTTTTTGTTCAGTGGTGGCTCCGCCTCAAATCATAATTTTCTGCGCCATTTGCCGGCTGATGGCGATGCGCGTTTCTTTGATATTGACAATGACATTTCCGCCTGCCACTGTCACCACAGAGACTTCGCCGCCGGCGACAAAGCCCAGATCTTCAAGATGTTTTTTGATATCCGGAGAACCACCGATTTTTTTGATCAGATTCTTTTCTCCGGGATCTGCAAGCGTGAGCGGCATCATGCATTTACCTTCTTTCTTTTTCTATGCGGCAGCAAAAGGAATCATTCCGGAAACCGGAAGCTGTGCCACATTTAAGTTAGCATTGACTAACCGTGTTATATTATAAAGGCTCCCCGAAATTTGTCAACGCCAAAACAGTGGAAACAGGCAATTTCGGCAGGATTGCCAGAATTGTTAGCCGCCGCTAACTTGAATATTGTATATTTTTCCCATAGAAAAAGTTTCGAATTTTTTTGTGAATTATTCCGGATGGGCACCGCCGGTGCAAACTTGAAAAACCCGGCGCAGTATGCTAGGATAGAAAAACAGCAATGTCTGGTAAACGCTCCGATATATCTAAATATGTGAAGGAGGATGAAAATAATGACAGATGACATGAAACTGATTTTAGAAAAGCTGGAAGAGATTAATGGAAAAGTAACAATAGTTGTAGAAAAAGTAGAGAAACTGGAAGAAAGAGTAGCGGTAATCGAAGAAAGATTAGAGAGGCTGGAAGAAAGAGTAGCAGTCATCGAAGAAAGATTAGAAAAACTGGAAGAAAGAGTAGCAGTCATCGAAGAAAGATTAGAAAAACTGGAAGAAAGAGTAGCAGCAATTGAAGAAAGAGTAGCAGCAATTGAAGAAAGAGTAGCAGCAATTGAAGAAAGAGTAGCAGTCATCGAAGAAAGATTAGAGAGGCTGGAAGAAAGAGTAGCAGTAATTGAAGAAAAAGTACAGAGACTGGAGAGAGATGCAGCAGAACTGAAACTGTCCCTTGAAAACGAAACAAACAGGAACATACGAATCGTTGCAGAGGGACATCACGATTTGACCAGAAAACTGGATGATGCGCTCAAAGTCGAGAATGAAAAAGAAATTCTTCTGATCAGGGTCAATGTCCTTGAAAATGAACTGAGAAGAGTAAAGGAAAGACTTGAGCAAGCTGCATCATAGAACATTCGATTCGGCCCGACAACGCCAGGTGAAGGGAAGCAGTATTTTGGAAAAGGAGGCGGCGCATGCATTTACAGGAAAGCGGAGAAATGTATCTGGAAACGATACTGATTTTGCAGCAGAAGACGGGAGCGGTGCGCTCCATTGACGTCAGCGAGTATATGGGATATTCCAAGCCCAGCATCAGCCGGGCCATGGGCCTGCTTCGAAACGGGGACTACATCACCGTGGATCCGGAGGGCTACATTCACCTGACGGAAAGCGGCCGGGAAATTGCCGAAAAGATTTTTGAACGGCACCAGCTGCTGTCGGCGCTGCTGATAAAGCTGGGAGTAGACGAGAAGACGGCGACCGAGGACGCCTGCAAGATGGAGCACGTGATCAGCGATGCGTCCTTTGCGGCCATCAAGGCGCATGTAGGAGATCTGCAGCTGTGACCGCGGGCTTGCCGCGAGAATGGGTGCAGATGAAACAAAAAAGATTATGTTAACCATTGATATGATGGCAGTGGGAACACTGCCGGATCCAAAGGAAAATGAAACGGCGCTGGCAGGGATTCCTGCATGGCGCCGACAGTATATATTGCGGTGTCAAAATGCGCCGGAGCGGAAACGTCGGCTGGGGGTCTGGCTGCTGCTGCAGCGCAATCTGGCAGCGCTTGGCATTTCCGACGAAGCGGTACGCCGCGGCGCCAACGGAAAGCCGGAATGTGAAGGCGTTTATTTTAACCTGTCCCATTCCGGAGAAATGGCGCTTTGCACAGTCAGCGACCGGCCGGTGGGCTGCGATATAGAAAAAATCAGGCCGATGCCCAAAGGGGTGGCGGCGCGATATTTCAGCGCCGAAGAACGCCGCTACATTGCGGAAGGGCAGGCTCTGGGGGAGACAGACCGAAGATTTTTCCGGATCTGGACGATGAAAGAAAGTTATATGAAAATGACCGGAGAGGGCCTGTCTCTTTCTCCGGAACGGATTGCGGCAGACCTGAAAACCATGACCATCCTGCGGGATCAGTCGCCGCAGCCCTGCCGACTGCAAACTGGGTCATCGGGCGCCTATGAATGGTCTGTCTGCTTTGAAACATCAAAGGATCAGGAAGATACAGCTATATTGTGAACAAGGAGCGATGGTATGAAAAAACTGGGTTTTGGTCTGATGCGCCTGCCCATGCGCGAAGGCGCGCAGGCGGGCACCGTGGATCTGGAACAGGTAATGCAGATGGCGGACCTGTTTCTGGAACGGGGATTTACTTATTTTGATACGGCGTGGATGTACTGCGGATTCTCCAGTGAAAACGCAGTCAAAACCGTGCTGACGGATCGTTACCCCAGAGACCGTTTTACACTGGCGACAAAGCTGCACGCCGGTTTCGTCAAGTCTTTGGAGGATCGGGACCGGATTTTTGAGGAGCAGCTCGCAAAAACAGGCGCGGGCTATTTTGATTATTATCTGCTGCATGGGGTGGAGGCTTCGCTGCTGCAGAAATATGAGGCCTTCGATTGTTTTCACTGGCTTTTTGAGAAGAAAGCCAGTGGCGCGGTGAAGCACGTGGGCATTTCCTTCCACGATTCCGCCGCGCTGTTGGATGAGATACTGACGAAATATCCGCAGCTGGAATTTGTGCAGCTGCAGCTGAATTATCTGGACTGGGGAAGCCCGTGGATCCAGTCCCGGGCTTGTTATGAAACCGCGGTCAGACACGGAAAACAGGTAATTGTCATGGAACCGGTGAAAGGCGGTTCGCTGGCAAAGATCCCGGAGGAGGCGGAAAGCCTGTTTCGCGCCCGGGACCCGCAAATGCCGGTTCCCGGCTGGGCGCTGCGTTTTGCGGCCTCGCCGGATCATGTGATGGTGGTGCTTTCCGGTATGTCCAGCCTGCAGCAGGTAGAGGAAAATACGGAATGCCTCGGCAACTTTGCGCCGCTTACTGCGGAGGAACGGCAGCTTTGCTTTGACGCTGCGAAAATCATCAACGCGCAGATCGCCGTGCCCTGCACCGGCTGCGCATACTGTACGGAAGGCTGCCCGGCAAAGATCCCGATTCCCCAGTATTTCTCTCTTTATAATGAAGACATGCGGGAACAGCTGGAAACCAAAGGGTGGACCATCAACTTTACGAATTACAGAAAACTGGCGGCCGGCGGAGGAAAAGCGAAGGACTGCATCGGCTGCGGGGCCTGCGAAGCCATTTGTCCGCAGCATTTGCCGGTGAGAAACTATCTGAAATCGGTGGCAAAGCATTATGACCGGTGGTAATGAAAATGAAATTTTTGGCAAGGAAGCATAACTGGTGGGAATTAACCCGGATGGATATGGGCCGTGTTCGTCTTTAAGCGGATTTCTTCTGCAGTTCGCTGAGAACAGCGGAGCCTAAAATCAGCACGGCGCCTGCCATCTGCAGCACAGACATGCGTTCGGCTAGAAGGAGCGCGGAAAGGATCAGGGCTACTACCGGGTCAATATAGCTGAAAATTGCAATAGTCTGGGCTTTCAGCCCGTCCATGGAACCAAAATACAGGGCATAGGCAATGCCCGTATGTACAATGCCCAGAAGCAGCAGGCACAGTACGCTGCCGGGGGAAAAAGTAATCGCAGAAACATCTTCTGTCAGCAGAAGATAGGGAATCATAATGACAGCCGCCGCGCTTAGCTGAATGATACATTTTTCATAAGCATCCACGCCGGCGGCTCTTTTGTTCATTAAAACCACGGTGGAATAAAGCACCGCCGCGCCCAGTCCCATCAAAACGCCCCGGTATTCCCCGGAAGAGAAAGCAGCGCTTTGGGTGACGCCGGATACCAGCAGCATACCTGCCAGCGCAGTCACAGTGCAAACGCCGCTTTTTACCGTCAGCTTTTCTTTTAAAAGCACTGCGGAGGCGAGGGTTACAAAGGCAGGTTCCATATAATAGCACAGGGTGGCGACAGAAACCGTCGTATAACGATATGCCTCAAACAGCAGGATCCAGTTAAATCCCATGGCGACGCCGGAGGCGGCAAGCCAGAGGACGGTCTTCGCGCCGACGGGGCTGAAACGTCTGCGTCTGCATTTGGTCAGCAGCAAAAGAAATACCGTACCGATGACGCCGCGGGAAAAAGCAAGCATTCCGGAAGAAAAGGGAATCTGTTTGCGGAAAATGCCGATGGTTCCGAAAATAAACATGGAGGTCATCAGCATCAGCAGCGGTTTTTTTGTGTTTTGATTCATCATTTGCGATTCCTTTCGTAGTCCGGCTTTCCAACATTTTCTCTTAAAACGGAAATAATAGCAAGGAATTTTTACAGAATTTTCATGATTGGGATCCGGTTTGGTACAGGCAGAAAGAATTGTGCAAAAAGACCTTAAAAACCCTCTTGCATAACGACTTTTAACGAGATATAATGACATACATAAATGATCAAGGTCTTCGGGGCAAGGTGCAATCCCTGACCGGCAGTAGAGTCTGCGAGCCGCCTGCGGGCGGTTGATCTGGTGCAATTCCAGAACCGACGGTATAGTCCGGATGAAAGAAGATATCATGCGATTTCCAAAGCGCGGCAGCGGCTGCGGACAAAATGGCAAAGCAGGCACCCGAAAGACGAAAATCTTTCGGGTGCTTTTTTGTCGCGTACATGATGGCTTCCGACGACTTGGCAGCTGCGTATTTTTAAAGACGCACTGAAAAAAGGAGGAAAAACATGAACAGTAAAGTAAAGAAAATCACTACCATTGCGATGCTGGCCGCCATTGCCTATGTGGTTATGGCCATCGGCAGAATCCCCGTCGTATTGTTTTTGAAATACGATCCTTCCGATGTGATCATCACCCTGGGCGGTCTGATCTGGGGACCGGGGACGGCGCTTCTTGTGACGGTCATCAAATCGGTGATCGAGATGTTCACCGTCAGCGATACCGGCATCATCGGCTGCGTGATGAATATTCTGCAGACGACTTCGTTTGCGTTTACGGCGGCCATGATCTATAAGAAAAAGCACAATTTGGCGGGGGCCGTCACCGGACTGCTGGTCGGCTGCGGGGTCATGGTTGTGGTCATGATTTTATGGAATTATCTGATTACGCCGTTGTATATGGGCGTCTCCAGAGCAGACGTGGCAAAGCTTTTGGTTCCCGCATTCCTGCCCTTTAATCTGCTGAAGGGCGGGCTCAATGCCGCGTTTACCTTTTTGCTTTATAAACCGGTGGTGGGCGCTTTGCGCAAAAGCGGGTTTGTGGCGCCTTCGGCGGAGGCGCCGAAGAACCGGCACATTGGTCTGATTTTGCTGGCGGCGCTGATCGTCGTCACCTGTGTGCTGTTTATTCTGGTCATGAAGGGCATCATTTAAAAGAAACGAAAAAACAGCGGTTTTACAGCCTTTCTACCGGCGGTTCTACGATGGGTAGAGCCGTGAAAAACGGGATTCTACCCATGCCGGTCATTTGTATAATTGTAAAAAAAAACGGTAGGTTGAGGATTTGCCGCCGCCTGCGTATCATAAAAGACAAATCTGCGAGATACGTTCGACCGGATTTGGAATGATACCTATGCATAGCAGGAGGGCTGGAAAATGGCATTTGCAATTGTAACGGACACTTCCGCAAATCTGCCGGAGGAGTATGTACAAAAGCATCATATCACGGTAATTCCCTTTTCTTATTTTATCGACGGGGAAGCGCATACCTGTATTGACAGCACCGGGTTTGACGGATTAAAATATTATGAAAGTATGCGGCAGGGGATGGACGTAACGACGTCGCAGATCACGCCGCAGATTTATATTGATTATTTTGAACCGCTGCTGGAGGGCGGCAGCGATATTCTTTATATCGGCATGTCTTCCGGAATCAGCGGTTCCTTTGCCAGCGCGCTGGCAGCCGCAGCGGAAATGCGGAAAAAATATAAAGCGCGGGCCATACGGCTGGTGGATACCCTGGGGGCATCGCTGGGCGAGGGCCTGCTGGTGATGAAGGCGGTGTCGCTGCAGGAAAAAGGACTGCATCTGCAGGACGTCACCGATCTGCTGAAAAATTACCGGCGCCGGATCTGTCAGGTATTTACGGTGGAAGATCTGAAATATCTGAAAAAAAGCGGCCGCCTTTCCAACGTGGCGGCGGTGATCGGCACGGTGCTGAATATCAAGCCGCTGTTAAAGGGCAATGAGGAAGGCAAGATTGTCGCCTATGGAAAAATCCGCGGCAAGCGGCGGGCAGTGGAGGCACTGGCGAAACGTTACGAAGAACTTGCGGTGAAGCCGGAACGGCAGACGGTTTGTATCGCCCATGCGGACTGTCCGAAGGATGCGGCATATCTGGAAGAGCTCATCCATCGGAACCGTCCGCCGAAAGAAGTGATGACCGTATGCTATGAACCGGTCACCGGCTCCCACGTGGGACCCGGTACGCTGGCGTTGTTTTTCGAATCGGACGAGCGGGTCCGCTCCAGATAAGAAGGACACACGGGAAGCTTGCCGCAGGATAAAAAAGGAACGGCTTATGAGAGACATGACGGAGGGAAGCATAAGCAGGCATCTGCTTGCTTATGCCGTCCCGATGATTGCAGGAAATATCCTGCAGCTGACCTATAATGCGGTGGATTCCGTGATTATCGGAAAATACTTGGGGGAAGATGCCCTTGCGGCGGTGGGAACCGCAAATCCGGTGATGACCATTATGATACTGGGCGCTTCCGGCGTCAGTATCGGCGCATCGGTATTGATCAGTAAATTTTATGGCGCCAGGGATGAAAAGCGCCTGAAAAAAGAACTGTCTTCCACAGTCATTGTGGGGGTCTTTTTTTCACTTCTGGTATTTCTGGCCGGTTACCTTTTGGCCGGCAATATTCTGCGGTGGATCCATACGCCTGCGGCCATTCTGCCCCAGGCAAGAACCTATCTGCGCACTATTTTCTTCGGATTTTTGTTTACCTTTCAATATAATGTACTTTCTTCTGCGCTGCGGGGCATCGGAGATTCTAAAACGCCGGTGATCTTCCTGGCGCTTTCCTGTTGTGTCAACGTACTTCTGGATTTGCTTTTTGTGGGGAAATGCGGCATGGGCGTCAGAGGCGCGGGGTGCGCCACCATCGTGGCGGAAGCCATTTCCGTGCTTTGCTGCGTGGCTTACATCTGCCGCTATGTCCCGCTGCTGCGTCTGGGCAGGGGCGAATTTGTCGTAGACCGCCGGCTGCTTTTGGAAACCGGAAAGATCGGTTCCCTGACGGCGCTGCAGCAGGCGGCGCAGCCGGTGGGGAAGGTGATTATACAGAGTGTCATCAACACCCAGGGGGTCATGGCCATCGGCGCCTTCAATGCGGTATGCCGTATCGATGATTTTGCCTGTATTCCGTCTCAGAGCATCGGCAGCGCCATTACCAGCTGCACGGCCCAGAACCGGGGCGCGGGACACCGGAAGCGGACGGAGCAGGCGTTCCACGTCGGTATGATAATCGCGCTGGCGTATTTTCCCATCATCTGCGGGCTGACGCTTTTGCTGAAACGGCCTGCCGTGGCGCTGCTGACCCCGGCGGGAAGCGAAATGATTGAGATTGGCGTCGCATATCTGAAGATCAAAGCATGGTTTTTCATTATGCCCTGTATCAACAATGCCATTCAGGGTTATTTCAGAGGCATGGAAAAAATGCATATCGTGCTGTTTTGTACCGTGCTGCAGATCACCATCCGGACTATCTGCGTCTATCTGCTGGTGCCAAAGATCGGCATTTCCGGCGAGGCCTGGGGCTGTTTTGCCGGCTGGATTTCCCAGGCGGTCTTTGAGCTCATCTACTATCTGCATTTCCGGAAAAAATATTTGCAGAGAAAGGCTTGACAACGGCAGCATTTCATGCTAATCTACAGAAAACATATCAGTTTAGTAAGTATTAAACTGCTTCTGTAAGAAAGAGCTAATGTGAAAGGATGGAAAAAACCATGAGCAAAACATATGCATTTGAAACATTACAGGTACACGCCGGACAGGAGCATCCCGATCCTGCAACGGATGCCCGGGCGGTGCCGATTTACGCCACCACTTCTTATGTCTTTCCCAATGCCGCTTCTGCCGCCGGCAGATTCGGCCTGACGGAGGGCGGAAATATTTACACCAGACTGATGAACCCCACTTCCGACGTGTTTGAGAAGCGTATTGCTGCACTGGAAGGCGGCGCCGCGGCGCTGGCCACGGCCTCGGGATCAGCCGCCATTACCTATGCGATTCAGAATATCGCCCTTGCGGGAGATCATATCGTTTCTTCCACGAATTTATACGGCGGCACCTACAATCTGTTTGCAAATACCCTGAAAGATCAGGGCCTGGACGTGACCTTTGTGGATCCTTCGTCTCCGGAGAATTTTGAAAAGGCCATTCAGGACAATACCAAACTGCTGTACGCAGAGACTTTGGGCAATCCCAATTCGGACGTCATCGATCTGGAAGCCATCGCGCAGATCGCCCACAGCCACGGCATCCCGCTGATCGTTGACAATACCTTTGCCACACCCTATCTGCTGCGGCCCATCGAGCACGGCGCCGACATCGTGGTACATTCCGCCACGAAGTTTATCGGCGGCCACGGCACGGTGATGGGCGGCGTCATCGTAGACGGCGGCCATTTCGACTGGGCGCAGAATGACAAGTTCCCGGGGCTTTCCAAACCCAATCCGTCCTATCACGGCGTGGTATTTACGGAAGCCTGCGGCAATATCGCATACGTAATGAAGATCCGTACCACCCTCATGCGGGATCAGGGCGCGGCCATTTCGCCCTTCAATTCCTTCCTGCTGCTGCAGGGACTGGAGACACTGTCTCTGCGTGTGGAACGCCATGTGGAAAACGCGCTGAAAGTTGTGGATTTCCTGAAAAATCATCCCCAGGTAGAGCGGGTCAACCATCCTTCACTGGAAACCGGAGAGAAGCGCGCGCTGTACGACAGATATTTCAAAAACGGCGCGGCGTCCATCTTTACCTTTGAAATCAAAGGAGACGCGGCAAAGGCCCGGAAATTTACCGAGGAACTGAAGCTGTTTTCGCTGCTGGCCAACGTGGCTGATGTCAAATCACTGGTCATCCATCCGGCTTCTACCACCCATTCCCAGATGTCGGAAGAGGAACTGCTGGAAGCGGGCATCCGGCCGAATACCATCCGCCTGTCCATCGGCACGGAGCACATCGACGACATTATTGCGGATCTGCAGCAGGGCTTTGATGCTGTAGGCGCTTAAATCCATAGCATTATCCAAATATAAAAATGCCGGACGCATTTCATTTAAGAAAGCGTGCCGGCATTTTTGTTGGCAGTTGTTATTGGTTTTCCTGATATCGTTTTTTACATTCCGCAATCACGGCGATGGCCTCGTCTTTGGTATGATAGCTGCCCACTTCCACGGTGACGCCCTGCAGAACCTTATAATTTTCAAAAAAGTTGACGATTTCCTTCAATATAAAAGAGGGCAGGTCTTTCAGCTCCCGGATATCCGCATAGCGGGGATCGCAGTCCGTCACGGAAATCAGTTTGTAATCCTGCTTGCCGTTGTCGGTCATGGACAGATATCCCAGCACCCGGGCGGGTACGGTGCAGCCCGGAAAGGTGGGATCCGTGCATACCACGAGAATATCCAGCGGATCGCCGTCCGGCGCCAGGGTTTCTTCCACAATGCCGTATTCGGTGGGATAGATCATGGACGAATAGAGCACCCGGTCCAGATGGATTCGTCCGGTACGGCTGTCCAGTTCATATTTGTTTTTCGATCCCAAAGGGATTTCAATCAAAGCGTCTACAATTTCTGACATGGTTTCCTCCGGTGTTTAAAGTATGGCAATTCCCAGCTGCTTTGCCTGGGCAATGGTTTCCTTCGGCCAGATGGAGCACTGGACTTCGCCGATGTGGGCCTTCCGCAGGAAAAACATACAGATGCGGGACTGACCGATGCCGCCGCCGATGGTTAAGGGCAGCCGGTCTTCCAGCACCGCTTTCTGGAAGGGCAGATCCGCCCGCTCCGGGCAGCCGGCGATGGCAAGCTGTCTGCGCAGGGAATCCGCATCCACGCGAATGCCCATGGAGGAAAGCTCCAGCGCAATATCCAGCACCGGATAGTATACAATAATGTCGCCGTTTAAATCCCAGTCGTCATAGTCCGGGGCGCGCCCGTCGTGGGGCTTGCCGTTGGCAAGGGCCTTTCCGATCTGCATGATAAAGACGGCGCCTTTTTCTTTTGCAATGATATATTCCCGCTCTTTGGGGGTTTTGTCGGGATATAAGCGCTCCAGTTCCGCGGTGGAAATAAAGAAAATATCCTTCGGCAGGATTTCTTCTATGTAATCATACTGGATCGACATATATTTTTCAGTCTTTTTCAGCGCCTTGTAGACCCGGCGGACGATGTCTTTGAGCATATTTTCATTCCGTTCTTCCCGGCTGATGATCCGCTCCCAGTCCCATTGATCCACAAAAACAGAATGGATATTGTCGGTGTCTTCGTCCCGGCGAATGGCGTTCATATCCGTATAAAGGCCTTCTCCGTGGGCAAATCCGTACTGATGCAGCGCGTAGCGTTTCCATTTGGCCAGGGAATGTACGATTTCGGCGGGCTTTTCCGCCTGCTCCCGGATACCGAAGGAAACGGGACGTTCTACGCCGTTTAAGTTGTCGTTTAGGCCCGATTCCGGTTCTACAAACAGCGGCGCCGTGACCCGCAGCAGATTGAGCTGCTCGGAAAGTACACCTTGGAAAAAGTCTTTGACGGTTTTAATGGCAATCTGCGTATCATGAATATTCAGTGCGGAATGATACGCTTTGGGAACAATAAAATCTAACATGGCAATACTCCTGTTCTTTGTGGTTTGCAGGCGGGATGGATTTGCGCCCGCCGCTTGAGTCTCTGAAAAAAATATGGTTTAATTATATATATCAGAATTTTATTCGTCAATAAAAAATGGGGCAGGATATGGAAAAAAGAATGCAGCTGCCGCCCCGGCAGGGCGCGGCGGATTTCAGGGCGCTGCGGGAGGATGTCTGTGCAGAGACAGACTGTCCCTGGCTGGAAGAAGTCCCGGAACGGGAAGAAAACTATATCTGTATCACAAACCGGATCGTCGGAGAGGAATCATGATGGACGCAGTGGGGCTGGGACAGGCCATTAAGAGAAAAAAAATCAGAATATCGGAAGCCGTGGCCATGTGCGCGGAAGCAATCAGGCAGAAGGAACCGCAGGTCCATGCCTTTCTGACGGATTTGTCCGAAACGGCCCGGACGCAGGCAGAGCAAATGGAGCGTAGCGGGGCATTTCTGCGGGCGGATCTGCCGCTGGCAGGAGTCCCTTTCGCTGTCAAGGATAATATTTCTCTGCAAGGCGTCCGGCTGACCTGTGCTTCCCGGATGCTGGCGCAGTACCGGGCCGCGTATACGGCCACGGCGCTGCAGCGGCTGCTGGACGGAGGCGGCATCTGTATGGGAAAAACCAATCTGGACGAATTTGCCTTCGGTTCCACCGGGGAAAGCTCTTATTTCGAACCGGCAGTCAATCCGCTGGATCTGCGGCGGGTGGCCGGCGGTTCTTCCTCCGGCTCTGCGGCAGCGGTGGCGGCGGGAGAGTGTTTCTTCGCGCTGGGAAGCGACAGCGGCGGGTCTGTCCGGCTGCCGGCGGCTTACTGCGGTCTGGTGGGTCTTTTGCCCACCTACGGACGGGTGTCCCGATACGGCCTGGTGGCCCATGTCTCCTCCATGGATCAGATCGGCTGCATCACCCGTTCGGTCCGGGACAGCGCGGCGGTGCTGGAACAGATGGCGGGAAAGGATCCGAAAGACGCCACCAGTGTGACGGCGCCGAAGCAATTTGCCTTTTCGGCGGATATCAGGGACTATCGCATCGGCGTCTGGGATCCGGAAGAGATTTCGGCAAAGGCCTGCGTACTGCGTACCCTGCAGGCGGCGGCGCAGCTGCTGAAAGATCATGCCGCGGATCTGGCCTGTTTCCGGCTGGCGGAACTGAAAAAGGCGGAAGGCGTTTACCGGGTGATTGAACGGGCGGAGGCTTCCTCCAATCTGGCCCGTTTTGACGGAATCAAATACGGCGGGACAAAGGCCAAAGCCGGGAATCTGGCCGCGCGCTATGCCGCCGAGGAAGAACAGGGCTTCGGGCAGGAGGTCAAAGACCGGATCCGCCGCGGGCGGTACTATTTATCGGAAGGCTATGAAACCATCTATCTGCCTGCTGTGGAAGCAAGAAAGAACCTGCAGGCGGCGCTGATGGAAGTTTTCCGGCACTGCGACGCGCTTTTGCTGCCGGTTTCGAAGGACATTGCGCCATTGAAGGGAACGCCTGCGGAATATTCGGAAGAAACGGGCGGTGCGGACGCTTTTACGACTGCGGCCAATCTGGCGCAGATGCCTGCCATTGCCCTGCCCTTTGGCGTACAGGACGGGATGCCGGTGGGGGTACAGCTGATGGCGGCGCCCTTTTGTGAAGCGAAACTGTTTGCGGCGGCGGCCGTACTGGAAAAAAATGCGCCGGATGCGATAAAGAGGATGCAAAATGTCCATACTATATGAAATGTACGAAACCGTAATCGGGTTGGAAATCCATGTGGAGCTTCTGACAAAAACCAAGCTGTTCTGCGCCTGCAGTACGGCCTTTGGCGGCGCGCCCAACAGCAATACCTGTCCGGTCTGCGCCGGACTGCCCGGCAGTCTTCCGGTATTGAACCAAAAGGCAGTGGAAAAATGCGTGATGCTGGGACTGGCGCTGCACAGTGACATTGCCCGGTGCAGCTGGTTCGACCGGAAAAATTATTATTATCCGGACAATCCGCAGAATTATCAGATCACACAGTTTTATGCGCCGCTGTGTACCGGCGGATATCTGGAAACGGAGGGTAAAAAACGGATCCGCATCCGGGAAATGCATCTGGAGGACGACGCCGGAAAGCTGCTGCACCGGGGGTCAAAAACCCTGATCGATTACAACCGCAGCGGCGTGCCGCTGATTGAAATCGTCACGGCGCCGGATTTTTCCTCTGCGGAAGAAGCCGTTGAATTTCTGCGGAAACTGCGGGAAATCCTGCTGTCGCTGGGAATTTCTGACTGCAAAATGCAGGAGGGATCCCTGCGGGTGGACGTGAATCTCTCGGTGAAACCGGCAGGGGCAAAGGAAAACGGTGTGCGGGCGGAAATCAAGAATGTCAATTCCTTTTCGGAACTGGTGCCGCTGGCGGCGTTTGAAAAGAAACGGCAGGTGGATCTGCTGGCCGCCGGAGGCAGGCCGGTACAGGAAACCAGAGGCTGGGACGGCAGGACCCAGACCACGTTTTTCATGCGGCGGAAGGAGACGCCCCGGGATTATCGCTATTTCAGGGAACCGGACCTTCCGGCGCTTATGCTGACCGATGCGGATATCGCAGCCATTCGGGCCAAAATGCCGAAAAGCGCCGGGCAGATCCGGCAGGAAATGATAGAACGCTTCGGTGTTTCTGATGCGGAAGCGGCGGCGCTGCAGAAGGAGCCGGCATTGTATGCGCTGTTTTGTGAAACCTATGCGTTGAAACCGGATGCGAAGCGGATTCTCAACCGGCTGCTGCAGGAGGGTACCGCCATTTTGCGGCAGAACGGACAGACCTGGGAGGAGGTCCGGATGCGGGCGGCGGATTTTGTGGCGCTGCTGGATCTGACTGCTTCCGGCAGGATCAGCCAGACGACGGAAAAAGCGCTGCTGCAGCGCATGTTTTCGGAAAGCTTTGATCCGGTGGCCTATGTCCGGGCACACCATCTGACCCGGCAGGCGGATGAAGGAAAACTGACGGAAACTGCCCGGCAGGTGGTTGCGGACAATCCGGCCTCGGTCCGGGATTATCTGGCGGGAAAGGACCGGGCGCTGCAGTATCTGACCGGACAGGGCATGAAAGCGCTGGCAGGCAGAGCGGATGCGAAGCGGCTGCAGGACTGTATACGGGAGGTACTTGAGGAAATGAAACAGGAGGGATGAGGCATGAAAGGAAAAGAAGTCCTGAAAACCGCGCTGTGTATGCTGCTTGGGAGTCTGCTGATGGCCATGTCCACCAAATGTGTGTTTGACCGCGCCGGTATGGTGACCGGCGGCATCAGCGGGATTGCAATTATTCTGAAGCATCTGACGGAAACTTTTGCCGGCAGGGCGCTGCCCCTCTGGCTGACTACACTGGTACTCAATCTGCCGCTGTTTGTCATCGGGGGAAAGGTGCTGGGCTTTCGTTTTATCCAAAAAACCATGATCACCACTATTTTGATGACCTTGTGGCTGTATATTTTGCCGGAGAACCTGTTTCAGCTGCAGGATTACGTGCTGATCAGTATTTTCGGCGCGCTGCTGTCCGGCGTTTCCGTGGGACTGGTGTTCATGGTGGGGGCTTCCACCGGCGGCACCGATACGCTGGCAGCGGTGATCCAGCATTACCGGCGGGAAATCTCAGCGGTGCGGCTGCTGCAGATCGTAGACGGCGTGATCGTTCTGGGGGCGGGATTTTTATTCGGACTGGAAAAGACGCTGTATGCGCTGATTGCTATTTATATCGCGGCCAAGGTGTCGGAACTGCTTTTGCTGGGCTCGCATTTTGCAAAGCAGGTATATATCATTTCGGAACAGATGGACGCAATTTCCGACCGGATCTTAAAAGAACTGGATCGGGGCCTGACCCTCATATCTTCCAGGGGCGCTTATACAGGGAAGGAAAAGCAGATGGGTTTCTGTATCGTATCCCGGCGGCAGATCGTTCCGCTGAAAAATATCGTCAGCGAAACGGATCCGGAGGCGTTTCTGGTGGTGGGAGACGCCAGAGAGGTATTGGGCGAGGGCTGGTCCAGCTGAAAATCCGGCTTTCTGTAAAAAGTTCACAAAATTTCCACTGTACTTTTTGCGAATTGTGCTTTAAAATGAAGTAGCAGATCTATTTATTAATCGATTTTAATAAGCCTTTTTAAGAATTTTGACAGACAAGCGGGGAGAAACAAATGATTTCAAATCAGATTTTGCAGAATACAATCGATGGTTTGAAGGGAATTACACGGGTGAATTTTTGTGTAATTGATATGGAGGGCAATGAACTGGCTACCACCATGAATATCGACGAGGACTACAGGGAAATGATCCGGGATTTTGTGACGTCCCCTGCAGAGTCTCAGGTGGTGGGCGGTTATCATTATTTTAAGATTGTGGACGAGCAGCAGCTGGGTTATATTCTGCTGGCCAAGGGCGACAGCGACGATGTCTTCATGATCGGAAATCTGGCGGCCTTTCAGCTGCAGAATCTGCTGGTTGCTTACAAAGAGAAATTTGACAAGGACAATTTTATCAAGAGTCTGATTCTGGACAATCTGCTGCTTGTGGATATCTATTCCCGGGCCAGAAAACTGCGGATCGATACGGAAAGCCGCAGAGCGGTGTTTATCGTCGAACTCAACCGGGGCAATGAAAACGCCGCGATGGAGGCGCTGAAAAATACATATTCGGATAAGAACAGAGACTTCATTACTTCCGTGGATGAGAACAACATCATTCTCATCAAGGAACTCAGCGATCAGGAAACCTATGATTATATGGACAAGATTGCAAGAGATATGCTGACCACCGTGAAGAATCAGCAAAATGTAACGGTGCGTGTGGCTTACGGCACGATTGTACGGGAACTGAAGGAGGTTTCGCGGTCTTACAAAGAGGCGAAGATGGCGCTGGAGGTGGGCAAGATCTTTTTTCTGGAAAAAGAAGTGGTCTCATACAGCAATCTTGGCATCGGCCGGCTGATTTACCAGCTGCCGCTGCCTTTGTGCAAGATGTTTATCAAGGAAATTTTCGATGGAAAATCGCCGGATGAATTTGATGAAGAAACCCTGACGACCATCAATAAGTTTTTTGAAAACAATCTGAATGTTTCCGAAACGTCCCGGCAGCTGTTTGTACACCGCAATACCTTAGTTTACCGGCTGGACAAGCTGCAGAAAACCACCGGACTGGATCTGCGTGTGTTCGAGGACGCCATCACCTTCAAGATTTCTCTGATGGTGGTCAGATATATGCGGTATATGGAGAAACAGGATTTTTAGTCTTTCGGACGATCCGGGACAGACAGAGGGACGAAACATGATTCAACTGGAAAATGTGTGTAAAGAGTATTCCGCGGGAATGCCTGCGGTTCGAAATATCAATCTGCATATCAAAGAGGGAGAGTTTGTATTTATTGTCGGAAACAGCGGCGTGGGAAAAACAACGCTGTTCCGTTTGCTGTTGAAGGAGATTGAACCCACTTCGGGGAAAATCGTCATTGCGGGACAGGAGCTTTCAAAGATCAAACGCAGAAAGCTGCCGGATTTTCGAAAGAATATCGGCGTTGTATTTCAGGATTTCCGCCTGCTGAAGGAGTACAATGTCTATGAAAATATTGCTTTTGCCCAGCGGGTGGTACAAACGCCCACAAGAACAATCAAAAGAGAAGTGCCCCGGGCACTGTCCATGGTGGGACTGGCAGATAAGTACAAATCCTTCCCCGATCAGCTGTCCGGCGGCGAACAGCAGCGGGTGGCCATTGCCCGCGCGCTGATCAACAAACCGCAGATTCTGATTGCAGACGAGCCTACGGGCAACCTCGATCCGCAAAATTCCTGGGATATTATGCAGCTTCTGGAAGAAGTCAATGCAAATAACGGAACGACGATTATTGTCGTTACCCACAACCGGGAAATTGTCGACAGGATGAAGAAGCGCGTCATCCACATGGATCACGGCGAGATCATCAACGACGTGGACGAGGGGGGATATTTCCATGAGGCTTAGCGCATTTTTTTATGTACTCAAACAGGGTGTGAAAAATATTTTCCGGCATAAGCTGTTTTCACTGGCCTCTGTTGCCACAATGATAACCTGTATTTTTCTGTTTGGCACCATTTACGCCATGGTGACAAATGTCAATCATATGGTCATGACCGCGGAAGAAAGCGTGGGCATCACCGTATTTTTTAACGAAGGACTGAGTGAAAAAGAAATTCAGAAAATCGGCGAGGAAATTCAGGCCATCGACGCCGTGTCTGAGATTCATTTTGTGTCGGCGCAGGAAGCCTGGGAGGATTACAAGAGCCGCTATTTCGCGGAAAACGAAAACCTTTCGGAAGGCTTTGAGGAGGACAATCCCCTGGCCAATTCCGCGAATTATCAGGTCATGCTGTCCGATGTGTCCCAGCAGGCGAAGGTGACGGAACAGATCGGGAATATCATCGGCGTGCGGCGGGTTAATTCCAGCCAGGATCTGGCCAACACCCTGACCGGCGTCAATTCTCTGCTGATGTATATGAGCATCGCGGTGATCGGCCTGCTGCTGGTGGTATCGGTATTTCTGATCAGCAACACGATTTCCATGGGCGTGGCGGTCCGGAGCGAGGAAATTGCGATCATGAAGCTGATGGGCGCGAAAAATTCCTTTGTCAGAGCGCCGTTTTTGATCGAAGGTATGCTGCTGGGCGCTGTGGGCGCCATCGTGCCGCTGGCCGTTTTGTATCTGCTGTACGGCAAGGTGATTGCCATTGTGCTGCACCGCTACAGCATTTTGTCCAATCTTCTGCAGTTTTTGCCGGTGAATCAGGTTTTTCGCAGTCTGGCGCCGCTGTCGCTGATTATGGGCATCTTTGTAGGATTCGCGGGAAGTTTTATCAGTATTCGAAGACATTTGAAAGTATAAGAAAAAGAAACCGCTTTGCACCTTTTTGTGACAGGATGCGGTTTGCGAGGGGAGTATTTGTATGAAAAAAAAGAGCAGAGCGCTGGCTTTTCTGCTGATGATCAGCATGCTGGCGCTGCCGGCGGGGTATCGTCCGCAGGCTTCCATACAGAATCAGATCAACAGTAAGCAGCAGGAAATCAAAAGGCTGAAAGATAAGTACAGCGCGACGCAGAACGCCATCAGCGATGTACAGAAGAAGAAGCAGGAAATGGAAGACACAGTCCGGGAACTGGACAATCAGCTTTCCGAGGCGGTCTTAAAGTATAATTCGCTGATGAACCGGCAGGAAACGCTGGAGGCTGAAATCGACGAGGCCCAGGTGCAGCTGGAGGCTGCGACAGAGAAGGAAAACAAGCAGTACGACAATATGAAGCTGCGCATTCAGTACATGTACGAGGTGGGAGATCAGTCGTATCTGGAAATTTTGCTGACATCCAAAAATCTGGTTGATTTTATTAATAACGTTACATATATTACAGAGATCTCTCTCTACGACAGGAAGATGCTGACCAGCTATCAGGAAACAAAGCAGCAGATTGCGGACAACAAGGCGCTGCTGGAAAAGGATCGGACGGAACTGACCGGCCTGGTGGCGGACGCGAAGCAGCAATCCGCGGAAATCGAAACCATGCTGGCGGATAAAAACGCCCAGGTGGCGCGGTATGAAAAGGATATTGCCATTCTGGAGGGAGAAAAGGAAGACTATCAGGAAAAAATCGATGAAAGGAACAATCAGATCGCCGCGCTGGAAAAGCAGGCCGCATCCGTTGTCAATGGGCCGGCGTCAGCAGGAACGAATACATCTGCCGGCGGCGGAGAGAGCCAGGGCGGTTCCTCTTCGGGCGGATTTATCTGGCCCTGTCCCGCCAGCCACTATATTACCGACGACTACGGATACCGGTATTACAAAGGATATTCTTTCCACAGCGGGATCGATATTGCCGCAGGCATGGGTTCGTCGATCATTGCGGCGGGCGGCGGAACGGTGGCTTCCGCTGGCTACAGCAATTCCATGGGAAACTATGTGATGATCGCGCATGGAAACGGAATCGTAACAGTATATATGCACGCGTCGGCACTGATGGTTTCTACAGGACAGAGTGTATCCGCAGGACAGCAGATCGCCCTTGTGGGTTCCACAGGGGATTCGACCGGGCCGCATCTGCATTTTTCAGTCAGAGTGAACGGCTCCTATGTGAATCCGTGGGATTATCTCTAAAATGTTGAAAGTCATTTCGGGCAGGCTGAAACGGTCTGCCCGAATTTTTCAGGAGGAAGGCACATGAACAAAAAATCCTTTTTTTCCGGAATGGCAGTGGGTGTTCTGGCTGTATTGCTGGTTCTGACCGTCAGGACCGGGATCGTGGCAGTCAGAGGATATTCCAACAGCAGTGCGAAAATTTCAGAAAATGTAGAAAAAAAACTGGGGGATCTGCAGCGCATTGTCAGCCGGTTTTATCTCAATGAAGCGGATCTGGAAGACGGCCAGCTGGAAGATGGTGTATACAAAGGCTTTATAAGCGCCCTGAACGATCCGTATTCCGTATATTATACAAAAGAAGAAACGGCGGATGTCAATCAGAATATGAAGGGCACCTATTACGGCATTGGCGCGCAGCTGATGCAGAATGCGGAGACGAATGTGCTTACGGTATCCAAATGCTTTGAAGGGTCCGGGGCGGCGGACAGCGGGCTGCAGCCTTATGATATCATCACGGAAGTAGACGGTACCGATATCACCGGCATGGATATCAGCTCTGCAGTGGCGCTGATTAAAGGAGAAGAAGGGACAAAGGTTACGCTGACGGTATATCGCGAGAGCGAACCCGAACCGCTGCATATTACGATTACGCGCCAGGAGATTGAAATTCCGACGGTGGAATATGAAGTGCTGAAAGACAATATCGGCTATATTCTGCTGACGGAATTTGATGAAACTTCGGTCAGCCAGTTCAACAAGGCTTACAGCACGCTGATGGATCAGAATGTGGACGGCCTGATTGTGGATCTTCGGAACAATCCCGGCGGGCTGCTTTCGGTGGTCAGAGAGCTGCTGGGACATTTCGTGCCGGATGACGGGATGATCGTATATACGGAAGACAAGTATGGACACCAGGAGAAATTGTATGCGGAGACTTCTTCTCTCTGCAGCAAACCGCTGGTGGTGCTTGTCAATGAATACAGCGCTTCCGCTTCTGAAATTTTTGCGGGGGCGGTACAGGATCACGGAACCGGAACGATTCTGGGCGCTACAACCTATGGCAAGGGCGTCGTGCAGCAGGTCATCGATTTGCAGGACGGAACCTCGGTGAAGGTGACGGTCAGCAAATATTTTACACCGGCCGGACAGGATATCAACGGCAAAGGGATTACGCCGGATGTGAAGGTGGAACAGGACGAAGCGGTGCGGTATCTGTCCGAAGTGCCGTATGAACAGGACACGCAGCTGCAGGCGGCGGTCCGTCAGATCAAAGAAACTGCCAGATAAAGCAAAACGGGATGGAGAGTTATGGACAAAGACAATCATCAGGATAATCAAAAAGAAGAAATCATGGAACAGGAACCCAGGGACAGTCAGAGAGACGAAAAAAAGAACGATCCTTATGAGCGGGTCTGCTGCATCTGTCACAGAAGCGAAAGCAGAGTGCCCGATATGCTGGACATGCCCAACGGAGAAAGTATCTGTACGGACTGCATCAAAAAGACGGTGGATCCGATTTTGAACGGACAGATCGATTTCAATTCGATTCTCAGCAAGCTTCCGAATATCGGCATGATTCAGTTTGTGGGACCGGGAATGGATATTCAGCAGAAAAACCGGCCGAAGAAAAAGGAAGCGGAAAAAGAACCCCAGCCGCCGACGACTTTTGCGGAGCGCAGAAAAAATCTGCCTGCACCCCATAAGATCAAAGCCATGCTGGATGAATACGTGGTGGGGCAGGAGCAGGCCAAAAAGATTATGTCGGTTGCGGTATACAACCATTACAAACGGGTGTACACGGCGCCTCAGGACGATGTGGAAATCGAAAAATCCAATATGCTGATGGTGGGACCCACCGGCAGCGGCAAAACCTATATGGTGAAAACCCTGGCGAAGCTGCTGGATGTGCCGCTGGCGATTGCGGACGCCACCTCTCTCACCGAGGCAGGCTATATCGGTGATGATATTGAAAGTGTCATTACCAAACTGCTGGCTTCGGCGGACAACGATGTGGAGAAAGCGGAGCATGGCATTGTATTTATCGATGAGATCGATAAGATTGCCAGAAAGACCACCACGTCCCACAGGGATGTCAGCGGAGAGTCGGTGCAGCAGGGAATGCTGAAGCTGCTGGAGGGTGCTGAAATCGAAGTGCCGGTAGGCGCCAACAGCAAAAATGCCATGGTGCCCTTAGCTACGGTCAACACCCAGAATATTCTCTTTATCTGCGGCGGTGCGTTTCCCCAGCTGGAAGAGATTATCAAGGAGCGGCTGATGCAGAAAACCTCCATCGGATTTCAGGCGGAGTTAAAGGATCAGTTTGAGAAGAAAAACCTGCTGCGGCAGGTGACCGCGGAGGATTTGAGAAAATTCGGGATGATTCCGGAGTTTCTGGGCAGATTGCCGGTGGTATTTTCACTGGATCCGCTGGATGAGGAGATGCTGGTCCGGGTATTGCGGGAACCGAAAAATGCGATTTTGAAACAGTATCAGAAATTGCTGGAGTTAGATGAGGTGCGATTGCTGTTTGATGATGACGCATATGCGGCCATAGCAAAGAAGGCGATTCAAAAAGAGATGGGAGCCAGAGGGCTTCGTTCCGTGATTGAAGCGTTTATGCTGGATATTATGTATGAGATACCGAAAGATGATAATATCGGAACCGTCGTCATTACTGCGGATTATATCAACGGAACCGGAAACTGCAGGATTATTCCCCGGGGCTGCTGAGAAAAACGTCAGTGCTCTTTCCGGGACAGCTCTTTTGCGATGTTCAGCAGGCTGTCCATCTGGATGTCCGAGAGGTCCTTTAGATAAGTAATCAAAAGATCCAGTTTGTGCGGCGCTTTGTTTTCGAATTCAAAGAATTCCTTTGGTGTGATTTCCAGATACTCGCAAATCAGGAAAAAACTGCTCATGGACGGAAGCGCTTTTCCGTTTTCAATGTTGTTGATATAGCCGGGATTCTGTCCGATGGCAAGGCTCATTTCACGTGCAGATACATTTTTCTGCATGCGAAGCGTCGTCAGTCTGTAGGAAAAATTCTTTTCATTCATGGTTTCGGCCTTTGCAGTATAATTTTTGGAAAAAATAAAATTTAACCTTGATTCCATGATTCTATTATACATGTCGAAATATGGAAAATATTGTAAATAAAATGAGAAAAACGGCGAAACTGCGGAATAAATCTGATATTCCCCCAAGCGCCGCTACAAGGAGGTTATAAAAATGGCACAAAATCCTGTCGCTACCATTACCATGGAGAACGGTTCCGAAATCAAAATAGAACTGTATCCGCTGATTGCCCCGAATACGGTGGCAAATTTCATTTCGCTGGCAGACAGCGGATTTTATAACGGACTGAAATTTCACAGAGTGATCCGTGATTTTATGATTCAGGGCGGCTGCCCGCTGGGTACCGGCACAGGGGGACCCGGATACGGGATCCGGGGCGAATTTACCCAGAACGGTTTCCGCAATGATTTAAAACATACGGAAGGCGTGATTTCCATGGCCCGGGCCGCGGATCCGGACAGCGCCGGCAGTCAGTTCTTTATCATGCATAAGGCTTCGCCCCATGTGGACGGCGCCTATGCGGCCTTCGGAAAGGTAATTGAAGGCATGGACGTGGTCAATCATATTGCCTGTGTTCCCACAAATTATCAGGATTCTCCGCTGGATCCGCAGATTATGAAATCGGTGACAGTGGAAACTTTTGGCCTGACTTATCCGCAGCCGGTGAAAGTCTGAGATGGCAAAGAAAAAGTATTATG
Organism: uncultured Lachnospiraceae bacterium; assembly: GCA_947630875.1. GTDB lineage: Bacteria > Bacillota > Clostridia > Lachnospirales > Lachnospiraceae > CANRIM01. Next base: position 39,873 of record CANRJG010000006.1, on the reverse strand, counting down.
CTGTGCGGGGAGAACATTTACAGCAGATTTTTGAAAGCTGGGATGCCTGCAAAGCCGCAATTACAGGGCAGAAAGGCGTGCAGTATAAAGGTTTTTCAGAGTATGCGGCAGCGGAGCGGTTCCTTGCCGGAGAAGAGGACGGGGCGGCGCAGATCCTGCCGCCGGCAGATACGGTGATTGCATATGTGGACGGAAGCTACAGCGGGGCTGTGCAGAAATATGCCTTTGGCTGCGTACTGATTACGGCGGAGGGCACCGAGCGCTTTTCGGGAAACGGCGACAATCCCCAGTCGCTGCAGCTGCGCAATGTGGCGGGAGAAATGCTGGGCGCTATGTTTGCGGTACGATGGGCCCTCCGTAAGGGATACGCGCAGATAGAGCTTCGCTATGATTACGAAGGCATTGAAAAATGGGTCAGCAGCGCATGGAAGACGAAAACGGCGCTGACCGCACAGTATGCCGCTTATATGCGGAATATGTCCGGGAAAATTCAGATCCGTTTCCGCAAGGTGGCGGCTCATACCAACGACCATTATAATGACGCGGCGGATGCGCTGGCAAAGGATGCGCTGATTCACGGCAACGGCATTCCAGATATCCGTCAGTAGACCCGCAGGATTTCGAAGGAATGAAATAAATCCAGCGTTCCATAGCCGCATTCCCGATTGGGATAGATACGGAAATCGTCTGTTTTCGTGCCGCGGATCAGAATCGACTTGACTGTTGCTGCGTCAATAAAGGGTTCATTGCCCAGAGTCGCGGCCCATTCGATAATCAGCGCTGCGGCGCCTGCGCATATGGCAGCTGCGATGCTGCCGCCGGATCTGGGCGCAAATCGTCCGTTGCTGGCGGCGGCGTATACGTTGACGCCGGGACTGCACAGCTCCGGCTTGATCCGGCCGAGCCGGGTATATCCTCTGCCGGAATGAATGGAGATGCTGCCGTTGGTGGAATCGTAGCTTCCGGTGCTGATGGCCCGGTCGACGGAGGCCAGGTTGGAAAGTGTGGTATCCGGCGTGGAATTGAGGAAATAGGTGTTTCCGTCCATGAAGGCTTTGATGGGCAGCCACATATTATATTGTCCGGTGATACGGTTGTTGATGTAGACCCGGATGGTCCAGATGCCGGGGGCCAGATCCCGAAACCGGATCTGAATCAGTTCCGCGCCGCTGATAATGGAAGAAAACAGATATTCGATATAGACGGTGGTCTGTTCAAATAAAAAACGGTGGGTAACCATCTGTCCTCTGGAAACGGGAATCCGCGGCAGTTCCTCCCCGGTGGGGGAGAGAATCGCGATGCTGAACAAATCCGGCGTGGATCCCCAGAGTTCGGCGGTGAATCCCCGGGTCATGGAATCGACGCGGATTTCCACGTCGTCATGGCTCTCCTCAGTCAGAATCTGTCCCTTATAGTGGTGCCCGTTGTTTGCTTCATTGCCGGTGCCGATGACCAGACTGCGCAGTCTGGCGCCTGCGATCTGATTCATCAGAGACCCCAGGGGCGACCCCGCATCGTGATCCCCCATATTGGTTTCGATACCCAGGCAGATCACCAGCGGTTTGCGCAGCCGGTTGGCGAGGGCATTGAGATAGCTGATACCCGCCATGATATCATTTTCCTGATAGCAGGGGGCGTCGGTAAATATACAGTAAAAATCTTTGAGGTACGGCTTTGCTTCTTTCAGCTTGACGACGGCGATATCGCAGTCCGGGGCCGCGCCGCTGAAATCGGCCGCGGGCAGAAAACTGCCGGCGGCGACGCTGGCTACGGCAGTGCCGTGGCCGTTTTCGTCTGTACTCGGCACCACAGAAAGGGGATCGTCGCTGGCCAGTGCCGCGTCAATCTGTTCCCGGGTGTATTCCGTGCCGAATTTCAGATCGAAAGGCGGCGCGTCTGACGGAATGGTCTGATCCCAGATGGCGCTGATACGGCTTTGACCCAGGGCGGTGCGAAAGGCGTCCAGGCGATAGTCGATCCCCGTATCGATAAAGCCGATGAGGACGTCCCGGCCGGTCAGTTCAAATCCGGGATAGCGCTGAATCGCATAGATACCGGAGGCTTCCAGCGCCTGGGTATCGGACAGACCGTAGCATTTGGGAATGGCGGTATAGGGGTAGTTGGTGAGGGAAAGCGGCGGATTGACGCTGCGGGGCACCACAATGACGTCGTACTGTTCATTGATCCGCTGGAGACAGGAATAGTCAAAGGTAATATCGTTGTATTCCAGAATATTGACGGACTCCGCGATGAAGTCATAATAATCGTCCGAATAGAATTGTTCCTGACAGCTGCGTTCCGGCATGGCGGCACCATTGATCCTTTGATCGTTATAGTATCATATGCCTGAAACTCTAAAAAAGTCCATACCCGCAGGTATGGACTTTTTCAGGTTTATTTTTGGAATACGTTTTTCAGCCGTCCCATGGCTTCTTTTGTTTTTTCATGAGAAGAAAAGGCAGTCAGCCGGAAATAGCCTTTGCCGCATTCGCCGAAGCCTTCCCCCGGCGTGCCCACCACGCCTGCTTTTTCCAGCAGGAAATCGAAGAATTCCCAGGAACCCATGCCGTTCGGACATTTCAGCCAGATGTAAGGGGAATGTACGCCGCCGGTGTACCATATGCCAAGTTCGTCCAGCGTATCGGTGATGGTACGGGCATTTTCCCGGTAATAATCCAGATTGTCCCGGATCTGCCGTGCGCCTTCCTCAGAGAAGACCGCCGCCGCGGCTCTCTGTACGATATAGGGAACGCCGTTGAATTTGGTGGTCTGTCTGCGCAGCCAGAAGGGCTGCAGCGGTTTCTGATCCCGCACCAGCGTCAGCGGGACGATGGTATAGCCGCAGCGGGTGCCGGTAAATCCTGCGGTTTTGGAGAAGGAGCAGAATTCAATGGCGCAGTCTTTGGCGCCTTTTACTTCATAGATGCTTCTGGCCGCTTTCCCGTCGGTGATAAACGCCTCATAGGCGGCGTCAAAGAGAATGACGCTGTCGTGCTTCTTTGCGTAATCCACCCAGACCTGCAGCTGCGCGGCCGTATAGGCGGCGCCGGTGGGGTTGTTGGGAGAGCAGAGATAAATCAGATCACAGTTGATGCTTTCATCCGGCATCGGCAGGAAGCCGTTGGCTTCACTGGCAGGCGCATAGATGATTTTACGGCCGGCCATGATATTGGTATCCACGTAAACCGGATACACGGGGTCTGTCACCATCACGGTATTGTCCGTGGAAAAGATGTCCAGAATATTGCCGAGATCGCTTTTCGCACCGTCAGAGATGAAGACCTCATCCGCCAGAATGGAAATATTGCGTTTTGCGTAGTAATCGCAGATGGCGTCCTTTAAGAATCCATAGCCCTGCTCCGGGCCGTAGCCGTGGAAGCTCTCCTGCCGGCTCATTTCATCGACGGCAGTATGCAGCGCCTGGATGACGGCATCACACAGGGGCAGGGTCACGTCGCCGATGCCCATGCGGATGATGTCCGCTTCCGGATGCGCTGCCGTATAGGCAGCCGTGCGCTTCGCAATGTCGGAAAACAGATAGTTTTCCTTGATTTCAGTATAATGTTTGTTAATCTGTGCCATGAAAATCCTCCTGTTATCCTGTGAATGACCCTTCAGACCGCAACTTCGCCGTCAAAGGCAAAGGCGGCGGGACCGGTCATAAAAACGGTGTCTTTTGTATAAACGATGGATAATGTGCCGCCGGTCAGCTGTACTTCCACAGGGGTGTCCGCCGGGACAAATCCGTTTAAGACACAGGCTGTGACCGCCGCGCAGGCGCCGGTGCCGCAGGCAAGGGTTTCGCCGCTGCCCCGCTCCCAGACGCGCATCTGGATATGTTTTTCGTCAATGACCCGGATAAATTCCGTATTGACCTGTTCCGGAAACAGCGCATTTTTTTCAAACACCGGCCCGATGTCGGACAAAGGCAGATCCTCTACCGAATCCACGAAAACAACGCAGTGGGGGTTGCCCATGGAAACACAGGTAATGGGCCATGTCTTTCCCCCGATGTCCACCGGACGGCTGACGACGCTGTCCCCCTCCAGCAATACCGGGATTTCTTCCGGATCGGTGATGGCTTTGCCCATATCTACGGTGACGGAAACCACCTGATTGTCCTTTACGGAAAGCTTCAGTTCCTTGACGCCGCTTTTGGTGTCTACCCGGATGGTCTCTTTTTGAATGCCCAGCCGTTCATAGGCGTATTTTCCGATACAGCGGATGGCGTTGCCGCACATATTGCCTTCGCTTCCGTCGATGTTAAACATCCGCATCTGCACATCAGCCACATCAGAGGGGCAGATCAGCACGATGCCGTCGCCGCCGATGGAAAAATGCCGGTCGGAAAGGCGCATCGACAGTCCGGCGGGATCGGAAACCGTCTGCCGGAAACAGTCAATATAGATGTAATCATTGCCGCAGCCATGCATTTTGGTAAATTTGAGCTTCATTGTTCATGCCTCATTTCGTATGATGTTCTATCATATACCAATCGGAAATATCTTGCAAGAATAAATTGCCGGGCAAAGGAACCGCAAAAAGCCGTAAATTTGGATTGCAAGCCGGACAAATACTTGCTAATATATATATAATTATAGTCTTTTGAGAATGGAGAAAAAATGGCGAGGAAAAAATCCGGAACAAATATATTTCTGGTGATTTTATTTTTGATATATCTGATCGCGCTGATCTATTTTGTGTTTTTTGCGGAGGAGTACGGCCGGACGGAACCTGCGGAGGAATTTTGCTATAATCTGGTTCCGTTTCAGGAAATCCGGCGTTATATCGAGTACCGTGCCATGATCGGGATTCCTTCCGTGATTCTCAATCTGGCGGGAAATATCGTAGCGTTTATTCCTTTCGGATTTCTGCTGCCGATGATCAGTCCGAAGGAGCGCAGAGCGGGGATGATTTTTCTGCTGGCGCTGGAACTGAGTCTGATGATTGAAGTGGTACAGCTGTTTTCCCATGTGGGAAGCTTTGACGTGGACGACCTGATTTTAAACACCGCCGGCGGTCTGCTGGGCTACGGCGCTTACAGAGCGTTTCACGGCATTGCAGGAAAAGTGTTTTAACGGCAGATCCTGAAGGGAGACAAAAGGGATGGAACAGGAAGCCTGGATGGAAGAACGTCTGACCCTGGTGCGGGAAAAGCTGCAGGCGCTGGCAGGCGAAGAAAATAAGGCGGCGCAGCCGTTTCGGGATTATTTTATGAAAACAGCGGAATTTCTGCTGCTGCTGCACCGTTTATATGACAGGACAGAAGCGGACATTGCAGCCGCTTCCATGGAAGAACTGCAGCAGATCAATCAGGCCCTGTACGGGGATATCGAACCAGCGCATTACGGCGAAAGCAATGGGAATCCTTCCTGTGCCGCGAGGGGTTACGGCCGGGACTACGGGCCTTATTTTTCCATGCTGTACGCGCAGCTGCGGGCGGCAATTCCCTTTGCCTTTGAAAAGAAGGAAGAGGAACTGCTGATTTTTTCTGAACTTTTCGTGCAGATCGCCTGTCTGTTTGAAGGCGAGGCGTCGCCGCCGCTGAAGGAAATCCGCGGCATTCTCTACGCCTTTTTTTATGATTACAGTGATTTATTGATCGGCAGGCGGACGGCTGCCATTGTGGATACCTCGGATACCTTTGCGCTGCGGGTGATTGAAAAGGCAGACGGCGCGGACTTGCGGTATCTTTATGCTTACGGCGAATATGTGACGGCGCAGGAACTGCGCATGGCGGCTTATATTTGGGCCCTTCCGGAAGAAACGGTACGCCGGATTGCGGCGGTATACACGGAAGGCTTTCTGGTGAGCTTTGAAAAAGGCGGCAAAGACCGTTCCGGCAAACACATCGCGAATATGCGGTATCACATCGGCACAGAACGGATCGTGCGCTGCGCCATGGAACGGCTGGCGGCGGAGGGATTTTCCTTTTCCGTATTCCGTAAAGGCGGACTGTGTACGGACGGCGGCGCCGGATATGAAAGTACGCCGGCCAACCGGCAATATTTATGCGACCACGCTTCCGATCTGGCGCTGATTCTGGATAAACCGCTGGCGGCAAGGGCTTTGGACAGCATCCGGAACGCCTTCGCCGCATATAAAGACGAAGCAAAAGCTTACGGCGGTCCGGTGTGTCTGGAAACCTTCGGGGAAGCGGCGGTTTCTCCCGGGGTCTGTCGGGACGCCATTACGTTTGATGAAAAACAGCGCGGCGTTTTCCTTGCATACACCACGAAAAAGCTGGATATAGTAAATCAATGTACGGAAGGAGAAAACCGCAGTTTTACGATTATGGCGCTGCCGCTGCCGGAAGCATCGGAGGATTATGACACGCTGTTTCAGGCCATCTGCCGGATCAATACGCTGGATTCCGGTCTGTATGAGACCGTGCAGCAGCGTATGATCGATGCGCTGGACGGCTGCGTCTGCGTGAAAATTCGCGGGAAAGCCCCCAACCGGACCGATCTGACCGTCCGGCTGGCCCGGGCGGAACATCCCGAGACCCAGACCCTGTTTGAAAACTGCGTTGCGGATGTCAATATTCCGGTGGGAGAAATATTTACCACGCCGGTGCTGGAAGGCACCGAAGGCACGCTTTTTGTGGGAACCGCCTATCTGGACGGGCTGCTGTATCAGGATCTGGAGATCCGTTTTGAGGACGGCAGAGTCGCAGGTTATGGCTGCGGCAATTTTGCAGACCCGGAAGACGGCAGGGCCTATGTGCTGGAACATGCATTTTCCCATCATGAGCGGCTGCCCATGGGAGAATTTGCCATCGGTACCAATACCACGGCCTACGCCCTTGGAAAAAGGTACGGAATTTCGGCCAGATATCCGATCCTGATTGCGGAAAAGACCGGACCGCATTTTGCCGTGGGCGACACCTGTTACAGCCATGAGGAAGACCAGAAGGTGATCGGGCCCAACGGAAAGGAAATGATTGCGAAGGATAATGCGGTGTCCATTCTGCGCAGGCAGGATCCGGGCAAAGCATACTTCGGCTGTCATATGGACATTACGATTCCCTATGACGAACTGGACAGCATCACCGGAATCAGAGAAGACGGAAGCTGTATTCCGGTGATTTACGGCGGCCGGTTTGTACTGCCGGGGACGGAGATATTAAACCAGCCACTGATATAACAAAGGGAGAAGACAAATGATGAATGGATGCAAAAGAGGTCTGCTGTGCCTGATTGCTGCGGCCATGATGCTGCTGCTGACGTCTGTGGTATCCGCGAAGGCGGTATTTGAAATTGAAACCCCGGAAAGCTGCAGGGCAGGAGATACGATTGAAGTGAAGGTTCGCCTGCAGGCGGAGGAAGCGCTGCAGGACAGCGACGTGTTCCTGGTATACGACAAATCGTATTTTGAATTTGCGGATGCGGAGGATGGCGAGCATGATGCCTCGGCAGGCACGGTACGCTTCCGCGGGGATTTTTCCGCCAACAGCTTCGGACAGGAATGGACGGCCACTTTCAAGGCGATCAAATCCGGTTCCGCCATTTTTTCCATCAGTGACAAATGGGTGCAGGATACGAAGAAAAACGTGGTGGATTCCAGTGCGGAAGAGGTTACAGTGAAAATCACGGCAAATACGGGGGGCAATACGCAGACGAACGAGACAGACACGGCAGGCGCCGACGGAACGGACATGTATATCCGGGCCAATGTTTCCATGACACTGCATCTGACGGAGCCGGAGGAAGTGCCTTCCTGTTTCATCGAAACCACGGCAAATATCAACGGTACCAGCTGCAAGGCCTGGACCCTGCATGAAAAAATGCAGGAAAAGACGGATTACGGCGCCAGCCTGGAGGATTATTATGCGCTGTATGGCTATACGGAAAAAGCGGAAGACGCTGCCTGGTATCTGTATGATGAGAAGGAAGGAACTTTTCAGCGTCTGCTGATGCTGGATAACGTAAAGGTAAAACAAACGGCGGCGGAAGACGCGCAGCCGCAGGAAGACGCGGCGGAGGAAAGCAGTGAAGGCACCACGGTGTTTGAAAAGCTGACGGGCCTGATGATCGGGGTATTTGCCGTTCTGGTGGTGATTATTATTGTATTTAACGTGGTTTATTCCAGAATGGAAAAGAAGTCCAGAGCGCAATTTATGGAGGAAAGACGAAAGGAAAGCCGCGAAGCGCTGATGAAAAAAAGAGCAGATGAAAGAAATGCTGCGATGCGGCAGCGTCATGAGGAAAAACCTGAGAAGAATGAGTCGCAGAATATGCAGCGGCCCGATTAATGCAGCAACACCCGCCAAACTATGGATTTGACGGGTATTGTTTTTCGTTTCAACGGTGACGCTTGACGGATAAGCCTGTCTGTTATACAATAGGTATAACAAACAGAATGGAGGAGTTATTTTGTTTTGCATAGAGATCGATTTTGACAGTGAGGAAGCACTGTATATGCAGCTGCGCAATCAGATTATTATGGGGATTGCGATGAAAAAACTGACGGATGGACAGTCGCTGCCGAGTGTGCGCGCGCTTGCAGACGAAATCGGGATTAATATGCATACGGTAAACAAGGCCTATGCGCTGCTTAGACAGGAGGGATTCATACGACTGGACCGCAGAAGAGGCGCGGTGATTGCTTTGAACGATGATAAGCTGGAAGCGCTGAATCAGATGCGGGAGGATCTGAAGGTGATTCTGGCCTGGGGCAGATGCAAGAACATTGAGGCGCCGGAGGTGCATATGCTGATTGACGAAATCTACAGCGACTATGAAAAAGTGAAAGGAAGATAATCTCAGTGGATATAACATATACAGATCTTGCCAGACAGGTGCTGCGTTACGCGGCACGGGAGGCTGCGCATCACCATCATATGCATATCGGCACCGGCCATCTGGTGGCTGCGCTGTATTTTAACCGGAATACGGTTGCTTACCGGGTACTGAGTGCTGCGGGACTGGACAACGATAGTTTCCGCGGGGCGATGGACAGTCTGTTTCAGACCATTCCGGAAGGAACCCAGAAGCCCAGACCGACGCCAAAATACGAGGAGATTCTGTCAAAAGCGGCGGAAGAAGCCAGGGTGCTTGGCTATGACAAGGTGGGAACAGGACATTTGTTTCTGGCGCTTCTGAAAGATCAGATGAATACCGGCGCACAGTTTTTAAGCAGCATCGGTATCTCGCTGCAGAAAGCTTATGTGGCAGCGTTGGTCATTATGGGCGAATCGGAGCATTTGCAGAAGGATGAGTTTATACAGCCAAAAGCAAAGAACAAAGGGAAACCCTCCGCGCTGGAAAAATATTCCCGGGATTTGACAAAGGCGGCGGCGGAAGGCAGGCTGGATCCGGTGATCGGCCGGGAAGAAGAACTGATGCGCCTCGTACAGACGCTGAACCGGAAAACCAAAAACAACCCCTGCCTGGTGGGGGATCCCGGCGTCGGCAAGACCGCCATTGTGGAACTGCTGGCCCAGCGTATCGCCTCAGGCAATATTTCCCAAAGTCTGAAGGAAAAACGGATTCTTTCGCTGGATCTTTCCGGCATGGTGGCGGGCAGCAAATACAGAGGTGAATTTGAAGAACGGATCAAGGGCGTGATCAGTGAGATCGAGGAGTCCGGAGACGTGATTTTGTTTATTGACGAAATTCATACGATTATCGGCGCCGGCGGCGCGGAAGGTTCCCTTGATGCGGCCGGGATCTTAAAGCCGTCTCTTTCCAGAGGCCGGATTCAGATCATCGGCGCAACCACCATGGAGGAATACCGGAAGCATATCGAAAAGGATGCGGCGCTGGAACGCAGATTCCAGCCGGTCAGAGTGGAAGAACCGCCGGAAGAGGAGTGCGTCCGGATTCTGGAAGGTCTGAAGGAAAAATATGAGAGTTTTCACAATATCTGCATTACAGACGGCGCCATAGAAGCGGCGGTTCGTCTGTCGAAGCGCTTCATCAGCGATCGTTTTCTGCCGGATAAGGCAATCGACGTAATGGATGAAGCCATGGCGAAGGCCAGGTTGAACGATGCTGCCGGATCAGGAGAAATCGTAAAGATCATGGCACAGCTGGAATCACTGGAAAAACAGCAGGAAGAAGCGATTTGTTCCTCGGATTTCAGCAGGGCGTCCGCGCTCTGGCAGGAACACGAGCAGGCGGAAAAGAAGCTGAACCGCCTGAAAAATCGTGGGGGAAGCGCCAGGAACATTACAGTTACGGAAAAAGAGATTGCGGATATTGTTACCAAATGGACCGGCATCCCGGTACAGGAACTGGAACAGGATGAGAGCCGGCGGCTGCTCCGTCTGGAAAGTATCCTCGCGAAACGGATTATCGGCCAGAAAGAGGCTGTATCACTGGTTTCGAAAGCTGTCAGACGGGGACGGGTGGGACTGAAAAGTCCCCAGCGCCCCATTGGATCTTTCCTGTTTCTGGGGCCGACAGGCGTGGGCAAAACCGAGCTGACAAAGGCACTGACCGAGGCGCTCTTCGGAAACGAGGACGCGCTGATTCGGGTGGATATGTCGGAATATATGGAAAAACACAGCATTTCAAAGCTGATCGGGGCGCCGCCCGGATATGTGGGTTATGAGGAAAGCGGGCAGCTGACCGAAAAAGTGCGCCGCAATCCCTATTCTGTCATTCTGTTTGACGAGATCGAAAAGGCGCATCCGGATATTTTCCATTTGCTGCTGCAGATTTTAGACGACGGCATTGTGACAGATGCCCACGGAAAAACGGTGCAGTTTAAGAATACCATTATTATCATGACCTCCAATGCGGGGGCAGGGGCCATCGTTTCCCCCAAACATCTGGGTTTTGATTCCGACAATAACGCTGAAGCGGATTATCAGAAAATGAAGGAGTCCGTCATGGAAATCGTCAGACGCTCTTTCAAGCCGGAATTTCTGAACCGCATCGATGAGATCGTGGTGTTCCGGCGGCTGACAAAGGAGGAGGTTTCCGGCATTGCGCAGGTGATGATCCGGGAACTGAAAGAACGCTGCCAGCGGCAGATGGGCATTCACCTGACGGTAAGTCCAAAAGCGAAAGCGCTTCTGATTGAAAAAGGTTACGATGAAAAATACGGCGCGCGGCCGCTGCGGCGGACCATTGTGTCAATGCTGGAGGATACGATTGCGGATGCCGTTCTGCAAGGTACCATCGAGAAAGGCGACGACGTTTCCGCCGGTGCGAAAGACGGAAAAATTGTACTGAAAGCGAAAAACAAAGCGGAGAAGGACCATGCCGAAGGATAAAAAAATCGTTTATTTTTGTCAGGAATGCGGCTATGAATCCGCAAAATGGCTGGGGCAGTGTCCGGTCTGCAAGGCATGGAACACTTTTGTGGAAGAACGGATTACCGGCAGCATCAAGGCTTCGCCGAATGCGGAGCATACGGCAAAGGTCACAAAGCTGTCGGAAGTAAAGATGCAGGATCATACCCGGGAAAACACCGGCTTTGGCGAGCTGGACCGGGTCTTAGGCGGCGGTATTGTGAAAGGCAGCCTGGTGCTGATCGGCGGAGATCCGGGCATTGGAAAATCCACGCTGCTGCTGCAGGTTTGCAAGGAACTTGCGGCAAAGGGCAGAAAGGTGCTCTATATTTCCGGGGAGGAATCCCCGGAGCAGTTAAAGATGCGCGCCCAGAGAGTGGGAAAAGACGCGGATCTGCTGCTGTTGTGCGAAACGCAGCTGGAAGCTGCCGAAGAAGCCATTCGCCGGGTCAGGGCGGATCTGGTGGTGATTGATTCGATTCAGACCATGTACAGCAGCGAAGTGGCTTCCGCGCCCGGCAGTATTTCCCAGGTCAGAGAGGCCACCGACCTTCTGATGCGGCTGGCCAAGGGGCTGGATGTTCCCATCTTTCTGGTGGGGCATGTGACCAAAGAAGGCGTTGTGGCAGGCCCGCGGGTTCTGGAACATATGGTGGATACGGTACTGTATCTGGAAGGAGACAGATATGCTTCCTACCGGATTCTCAGGGGCGTCAAAAACCGTTTCGGTTCCACTAATGAACTGGGCGTATTTGAAATGAAGCAGGAGGGACTGCAGGAAGTCGCCAATCCTTCCGAGTTTATGATCAGCGGCAGATGTAAGGATGCGTCGGGGTCGGTGATTTCCTGTGCTATGGAAGGCACCCGCTGTATGCTGCTGGAGGTGCAGGCGCTGACCGCGAAAAGCAATTTCGGCAATCCCCGGCGGACCGCGGTGGGGTTTGACGTCAACCGGCTGAATCTGCTGATGGCCGTACTGGAAAAACGCATGGGCGTCAATTTTTCCCTGTATGACGCCTATATCAACGTGGCCGGCGGGATCCGGATCAATGAACCGGCGCAGGATCTGGCGGTGGCCCTGTCGCTGCTCAGCAGCCTGTATGACCGGGAGATTCCGGCGGATACGGCCGTTTTCGGGGAGATCGGACTTTCCGGAGAAATCCGTATGGTCAGTATGTCGCAGCAGCGGGTATCGGAGGCGGCGAAGCTGGGATTTACGAAGTGCATTATGCCGAAAGCGGCGCTGAAAAATGTGAAGGCGCCGGAAGGCATGCAGCTTTACGGCATGGATACCGTAAGAGAATTAAAACAGATTTTGGGACAGGTGAAATCGTGAAAGAGACTATTTCCGCATTCGCGAAGGGACAGGTGCATATCGAACATCCGGAGGTTTCTCTCCCGGAATACATAACGGCCTTTATCGAACCTTACGGCACGCTGCAGGGCAGTATTTCTCTTTCCTTTGCCTGCGAAGATAATGTCAGGGGCTTTGTCTTTTCGACGAATCGCCGTATGCGTCCGGAAAAAAAGGAATTTTCCAGTACCCGGATAGAATTGCCCTATACCTTTTACGGGAAAGGTATGGAGGAAGGCGACGTGGCGCAGGGGGATTTTATGATTTTGTCCGAGGCGGGCATGTATCGGATTCCTTATACCATCACGGCCAGATACGATATGATTGTGACGGGCTTCGGCAAGCTGAAAAATGTGGAAGCCTTTGCCGCACTGGCCAATTCGGACCGGGAGGAAGCCTATCGGGCCTTTTGCGGGAAACGTTTTTTAAATACCTTAAAAAATGATGATCTGCGGTTTACCACGTTGTACCGGGCACTGACGCGGGACGGTTTCAGCAGGGAGGCCATGGAGGAGTTTCTGACCGCCGCCGGGGTTGACACCGGGGGCTTTGATCCGTCGGATAACGGCACTTTTTCGGCTTCGTCCAGAAAACGGACCGGCATCAGCAATCAGGAGCGGCAGATGGAAGCGGAGCGGATGATCTGCCTGTATCAGCTGTTTCTGGATTTCCGCTGTATGAAAACTTCGCCGAAGGCATGGATCGTCAAGACCAGGGCCATGCTTTCCGAACAGCTGGGAACGAAAAATGACGCGGGATTTTACAGCCTTTATTATGTGCATACGCTGCTGATGGAGCAGAATAAAAGCGAGGCGGAGCGCCGGCTGGCAGAGCTGGCGGAACAGATGCCGCAGATTTTGCAGAATCAGCGCTATTACGCCTATTATCTGTATTTAAGCGCGCTGATTAACGGGTCGGAGACCTTTATTCAGATAAGCTGTGAAAAAATATGGAAGATTTATAAAAGAAACAGCGCAGATCCCTTTATCCTGTGGATCCTGTTCATGATGGAAAAGGATTTTCTGGATGACAGTCTGCTGAAATGTGATATGGCAAAAACCCTGTATGAAAAATCGGTGGTTTCTCCGGTGATTCTGATGGAAATTGCACTGCTGTTCCGCAGGCAGCCGGCGCTGATTACGGAGCTGTCTGATTTTAACGTACAGGTACTGATATTTGCGGCGCGGATGCAGATTTTAAGCAGCGAGCTCTGCGGGGTGATTTACCGCATGGCGGCCCACAGCAACGTCTTCTCGGTGAAGGTGTATATTTTGCTGACCAAGTGCTATGAAATGAACAAAGACCGGGAAAGCCTGCAGACCATCTGTCATTATCTGATTCGCAACGATAAATCCGACAATGCGTATTTCAAATGGTTTGCGCTGGGCGTACAGGAAGATCTGCGGATTGCGCGGCTGTATGATTATTACCTGTATTCGGTCCGGGAAAATATGGAATATCCGCTGCCGGAAAAGGTGCTGCAGTATTTCAAGTTCAATATGGAGCTGGAATACAATAAAAAATCCTTCCTTTTCGCAAATATTTACCGGTTCCGGGAGGAAACCCATATTTTTGAGGAATACCAGGAGGACATGATGGCTTTCGTCCGGCAGCAGCTGAGCGCCGGCAGAATCAACCGGCATCTGGCCTATCTGTATTCCGAACTGATTGGTGAAAATGACATTACGGCGGAAAACGCCGGCGTGGTGATTGATCTGCTGTTTTCCTATCATGTCAGCGAACTGCCCCCTTGGGCCGGCGCGGTCATCGTCACGGATCCGATCTATGTTTCGGAACAGGTATTTCCGGTGTTCGACCGGGAGGCGGTGGTTTTCCTGTATTCCGAACATTCCTGCATTCTGCTGCGGGACGGGATGCGCAAGCGCTTTATCAAAAACGCGGGCAAATGGGAAAAATGGTTTTACAATGAAAAGCTGCTGGCTGCCTGCGAGCGTTTCTGCCCGGATCATCCGGGACTCATCCTGAAAAAATGCGAACGGCTGATTCAGGGGAATGATCCGGAATGGGCGGAAAATGTATGGAAAATCATATCGGACGCGGAACTGACCAGAAGCGGCAAAGACACCATTCTGTGCCATCTGCTCCGGCATTTTTACGGGGAGGAAGATATTCTTTCTCTGGAAATTCTGCTGTCTCTGCGCAGGCATTATCCGGAATATCTGCAGACGGAGCCGCTGCTTTTGAATGTATTTCTGCTGACCGGGCATTATGAAGATGCATTTTCCTTTGCCTGTGAATACGGCTGTACCCAGATCAAACCGGAAAAACTGGTGCCCATGTGCGAATACGTGCTGAAAAAGAAGGAGCAGGCATACGACGAGCCGCTGTATGCGCTGACAAAGGAAATTTTCCTGCGGGGCAAATACAGTGAAAATATGCTGGCGTATCTGATTCGTTATGCTGACGGGGAGACAGCGTATCTGCTGCGGCTGCGGGAGGCCGGACTGTCTTTTTCCCTGGAGGTGCGGACGCTGGAAGAACAGATCCTGCGGCAGGCATTGTTTGTGCGGCAGGTGCCGGAAAAGATCTGCGATGTCTTTTGGGCATATGATCAGGACGGCGGATATGATGAGGAAATCAAAGCCGCGTTTTTAAGTTTTCTGGCCCATGAAGCCATTTCCTGCGGCCGGATTACGTCTCCGGCGCTGGCGGAACATATCGATGCGCTGAAAAGAACCGGAAGTTTGCTGCCGGACGTTTGCAAAATTCTGTGGCTGCAGGCATTTGCGGACGGTGCCGTGGAGGACGAGGAAACCGCGGAGCAGATACTGGATGAATTTGAAGAGTCAGGACGTTTCTTCAGATTCTGCAAAATGCTGCCTGAACGGCTGAAGCAGAAGTATTTCTATACAAATAAGGCGGTCATCGAACTGCGTGCGGCTGCCGGTGCGGATGTGTATTGTTATTATACATTTTCCGAGCCGTCCCGGTTTATCAGGAAACGGATGACAGAGGTGTACGAGGGCGTATATGCAGTGATGATACCGCTTTTTGCGGATGAGACCCTGTTGTATTACGTCAGTCTGGAGACAGGCAGCCGGAAGGAAATCCTGATGAGCGGCGCGCTGCCGGCAGATGAAACAAACAAAAGCGCAGTTTCACGCTACGGCAAAGTCGATCAGATGATCGGCGCGGATTCCTATGAGGAAAAAAACGGCGCGCTGATTGATTATTTAAGAGAAGAACGGATGAACAGCAAACTGTTCGGACTGTAGGGATATCGGCTGCCGGTTTACGGGACGCCAAAGGAAAGGATAGACAAACGAAAATGAGCGAAGAACAACAAACGGATATGATTCTCGGCATTCATCTGTGTGACGACGGATTTTATGCCGCCTGTTACAAAAACGGGATGAGTGAAGCGGAAACGATACCAAATCCGGATACCGGAGATAAAAAATGGCCTTCCGCCTGTTTTGCGGAGACACAGTTTGACAGTGATATTTTTTCCGTCAGTATGCAGAAAAGTCTGGATCAGCTGTTTTCGCTGCTGCAGGAAAATCCGGTTTCTCATATTACCTTCAGCGCCGGCAGGATGAGCGAGGTGCGTGTCGGCACGCTTCTGGGGGTTCTGGATGGTCTGAACATGAGAACGGCTGCGTATAATCTGCAGGAGGACAATGAAAGTTTTTACGATTTTGTGACTTTTCAGAACAGCGAGCTCTGGAAAAATGAAGTGGTTTTCTTTGAGGAAAGAGACAAAAAGCTGTACGCGAAAAGTCTGGTCAGCGCGGCCTATCCCCATGAAAAGGCGCTGCAGGTCAGAGAACGAAGTTTCGACGCGTTTGATTTTGCCGGAGAGGACAGCAAAACGGACGAAGCGTTTTGCGCACTGGCGGAACAATTTTTTGAAAAGCGTCTGATCAGCAGTGTATTTCTGCAGGGCGAGACTTTTTCCAAAAGCTGGATGAAGCGCACCATCAAGTTTCTCTGCAGAGGAAGACGGGTGTTCGGCGTAGAAGATCTCATCGTCAAAGGCGCCTGTTACCGGCCGCTGCGCAAACCTCTGGCGGAGCAGAAGACGAAATATTATATGGGTACCCATCAGCTGCCCTTTCATGTCAGTATGCGGATGTCGGATGAAGACAGAGCCGAATACTGCAGGCTGGCGAGGGCCGGCGTCAACTGGTATGATGCGGATTTTTCATGGAATTTTATGCTGAATGATGTGGACACCCTGCATTTTCGGACAGACCCGGCATGGAATGAAGTGCAGCGGTATATTGATGTGGACGTCAGCTGGATACCCCATCGGATACATCTGGCCACCAAAGCGGAGGTGCGGCTGCATTTTGAGGGGAAAAACAAATGGATGATTCAGGTGACGGACCTGGGGCTGGGAGATCTTTATCCGTCGGAACACAAGGATACGGTTGTGTATCTGGGGGAATGGCAGCCGTCTTAAGACAGAAACGGACAGGAGAAAACGAACAGATATGGGCAGTATTATTATTTGCAGATATGCGATGGCGGCTAAGCCATATGAGATCGAGAAAGAAAGACTGAAGATCTATTCCACGGAAGAACTCTGTTTTTATCTGAAGCATCACATTTATGATGTGGATAATACGATCATCAACGGAAAGCTTGCCACATGGCTGGCCGAAGAAATCGGCGCCGTACATACGGCGGGGGTGCTCAATCAGGAGATTATGGCAAAAGCGCCGGTGATCAAGATGCTGGAAACCATTTTGCTGGAGCTGGATTATCTGAGCAAAGAGGAGGTGCATAAAATCGTTTTCAAGCAGGCGCTGCCGCTGACGCCGGCGGAAGAAGCGGAAAATCTCGGCAATCTCTTCTTAAAGCAGGATAAGTTTGAAAATGCCGTCAAAGCCTTTCGAAAAGCGCTTCGGTACAGAAGACAGGAGAAAGGCAATGAAGCCGCAGAGAGTGAAATCTATGAAAAAATCGGGATTGCCTATGCCAGACTGTATCTCTACGACGAGGCAGCGGAGAGTTTTTCACTGTCTTATCTGAAAAATCCCCGGCAGAAAGTCCGGGAATTGTATGCCGTCGCTGTGGAGATGGGCGCGCAGGAAGTTCCGGTTATGGAGGAAGCTGCGGCCGGGAATCCGGTGGAATATCAGTCTGCCAGAAGAAATCTGGAGGATGCGGTCAATGACAGGAGCTATAAAGGCTTTGGCCGGAAGATGGATGAGATCCGCAGCTGGAAAAGCAGCGGAAAGGAAGCGGAGTACAAGGCCGCACTGGACGCTTTGATTGCGGAAATCAAAGATATTTCCAGAAAACAGATGGTCTAGTCTTTCTTGTTGTTCCTGTTTTTGAGATATTTTTCAATCATAAGAATGGCATAGAGGATTGCCGGAAATACTACGGTAATGAAAATGGAAGATTTCAGCCAGGCAAGCCAGCTGTCACTTTTTAAGAAGACGGAAACAATGGTTATAACGTAGCTTGCCGCAATCACCAGTATGCAAACAATGGAGGCGATTTTTTTGAATGTTTTCATAAAATGAAAGCTCCTGTCAGTAAGATAAAACAAGCATATAACATTCAAAGCAAAAAGAAAAGAATAAAATAAAAAATTACTTGCAATTCATGAAAAGCTGTTATATAATGACCCAAGCTGATGAAGGCCCATAGCCAAACGGTAAGGCAGCGGACTCTGACTCCGTCATTCTCAAGGTTCGAATCCTTGTGGGCCTGTTCATATAAGAGCTACCAAGTGATTGGCAGCTCTTTTTATTTGCACGAACTGATGGTGGAAAAAATGATTGAACTGGGGAAAAGGCAGAAATTAAAAATTGTGCTGCGGAAAAAATTCGGCGTATATCTGGCGCCGCCGGAGCATACAGAGGAAAGGGTGCTGCTGCCTGCAAAGCAGGTGCCGGAAGGCAGCCAGATCGGTGATGAAATCGAGGTGTTTATTTACAGAGATTCTTCGGACCGCCTGATCGCCACTACCGTGCAGCCCCTGATTACGCTGGGGGAGACCGCCATGCTCACCGTCAGAGAAAACGCGAAAATCGGCGCGTTTCTGGACTGGGGGCTGGAAAAGGATCTGCTGCTGCCTTTCCGGGAACAGACCACACCGGTGCGGGAAGGCCATGCCTATCTGGTCATGCTTTACGTGGACAAAACCGGACGGCTCTGCGCCACCATGAAGCTGTATCACCACCTGCGCTGCGACGCTCCGTACCGGAAGGACGATTTGGTGCAGGCTACGGTTTATGACAGCAGCCGGGAGTTCGGCATCTTTGCCGCAGTGGACAACCGGTACTCCGCCCTGATTCCCCGGCGGGAATGCCGGAGGGATATCCCCATCGGCACCGTGATCGAAGCAAGGGTAACAGATGTCAAGCCGGATGGAAAGCTGGATTTGAGCGTGCGGGAAAAGGCCTATCTGCAGATCGACGAGGACGCCGATATGGTTTTTGCACTGCTGGACGAATATGACGGCGTACTGCCTTTTACGGAAAATTCGCCGGCAGAGGTGATCGCCAGAGAAACGGGCCTGAGTAAAAATGCGTTCAAACGTGCGGTGGGACGCCTGTATAAAGAAGGGAAAATCGACCTGAAGGACAAAAAAATCAGGAAAAAAACGAAAGAATCATAATTTCTGCCTGTTTGGGGAAACTGGTAAATATGGTGTTTTGAGGAAGGAGATCCCATGGCCTTAGATGTCGGAATTGATTTAGGAACAGCCAGTGTGCTGGTATATGTGAAGGGAAAAGGGGTTCTGATCAATGAACCCAGCGTCGTGGCTTTTGACCGCGGTACCAACAGGATCAAGGCGATCGGAGAAGAAGCCCGGGAAATGCTCGGGCGCACGCCCGGCAATGTGGTGGCGGTAAGGCCGCTGCGAAAAGGTGTGATTTCCGATTATTCCGTGACGGAACGGATGTTGAAATATTTTATGCAGAAGGCAGTGGGACGCTCCTCGTTCCGTAAACCCTGGGTGACGATCTGCGTACCGTCCCAGGTGACGGAGGTGGAACGAAAAGCAGTGGAGGATGCCGCGTATCAGGCCGGCGCCCGGGGCGTCGTCATTGTGGAGGAACCTATTGCGGCTGCCATCGGTGCAGGCATCGACATTCAGCGGCCTTACGGAAATATGATTGTGGATATCGGCGGCGGAACCACGGATATCGCGGTGATTTCCCTGGGCGGCATTGTCTGCGCATCTGCGCTGAAACTGGCCGGGGATGATTTCGATGAAGCAATCATGCGCTATATCCGGAAGAAATATAACCTGCTGATCGGGGAGCGGTCTGCGGAGGAAATTAAAATCGATATCGGAACCGCTTACTGCGGCGTCGAAAATCTGACCCGGGAAATCAAGGGAAGAAATATCGTTTCCGGACTTCCGGTTACGGTGGAAATTTCCAGCGAGGAAATCGAAGAAGCACTGCATGAAATCACCACGCAGATTGTGGATGAAATTTTAAATGTACTGGAACAGACGCCGCCGGAACTGGCCAGCGATATTTCGGAACGCGGCATCATCCTGACCGGCGGGGGCGCCAAACTGCGGGGACTGGAAGATCTGATTCATATCAAAACCGGCATCAACACGCTGACCGCGGAGGATCCGCTGACGGCGGTTGCGGTGGGCGCGGGACATTACGTGGAAATCACCGGCTGCAGCAGAATCGGCACAAGAAGCAGGGAATAAGGCGGACAAAAGATGACCCTGGAAGGTTACGTTGAGCATATAAAATATCATAACGAGGAAAACGGATATACCGTCGCAGAACTGGCCACAAAGGAAGAACTGGTGATCTGCTGCGGTTATATGACCGGTCTGCAGGAGGGGGAATCCATCCGTGTGGAGGGATCCTTTTCTTTTCATCCCACCTATGGGCCCCAGTTTAAGGTCACGTCCTACCAGATGAACGGTATCCGGGACCTGTATGCGGTGGAGCGGTACCTGGCTTCCGGCGCCATCAAGGGCATCGGCGCGGCACTGGCGGCCCGCATCACGGCCCGGTTCGGCGAGGATACCTGGCGCATACTGGAGGAGGAGCCGGAGCGGCTGGCCGAAATCAAAGGAATCAGTGAAAATAAAGCCAGAGACATCGCCATCCAGCTCGAGGAACAGACCACGATCCGGCAGGCGATGTTTTTTCTGCAGCAATACGGCATTTCCATCAAAACAGGCACCAAATTATATCAGTATTATAAAGATGACATTTATGACCTGATCCGGAACAATCCCTATCAGATGACCATGGACATTGAAGGCATCGGCTTCGTGACTGCAGATGAAATCGCGCAGAAAGCGGGGATTGCCCGCAATTTTCCGTACCGGATCAAAAGCGGCCTCAAATATGTGCTGCAGCAGGCTTTAAACGAGGGGCATACATATCTGCCGGAGGACGTATTCTTCCGCCGCGGCGCCCTGCTGCTGGGGCTGCTGGAGGAAGAACTGACGGACGGCGTGAACGATCTGCTGTTTGAAGGTGAGATCGTTACCAAAAAAAACCACCGGGGCATCAAGGTGTATCTCAGAAAAGTATTTCTGATGGAAAAAGAAACCACGCAGAAGCTGTTTGCTCTTGCCGGCCCCATTCCCTTTGACCGCAAGGCATGTCTCGATGTGATTGAACGGTATATGGAGCAGGAGGCGCTGGCGCTGGATCAGATGCAGAGCGAGGCAGTGCTGATGGCAGCCGGGCAGGGCATTTCCCTGATTACCGGCGGCCCGGGCACCGGAAAGACTACCATTATACGCCTGCTGATCCGGTATTTCGGCCGGCAGGGACTGGACGTTATGCTGGCGGCGCCCACGGGCCGGGCGGCCAGGCGGATGACGGAAGCCGCGGGTTATGAAGCAAAGACCATTCACCGGATGCTGGAGCTGGGAACCCTGGACGATGAGGATCGGACCAATGCATATTTCGGAAGAAACGAGGAATATCCGCTGGAAACAGATGTCATTATCATCGATGAGGTGTCCATGGTGGATATCTATCTGATGAACAGTCTGTTAAAGGCCGTGCTTCCGGGCACAAGGCTGATTCTGGTGGGAGATATGCATCAGCTGCCCAGTGTGGGGCCCGGGACGATTTTAAAGGATCTGGTATACAGCCAGGCGTTTCCCGTGATGGAGCTGACGCATATTTTCCGGCAGGCGGCCCGGAGCGATATCGTACTCAACGCCCATAAAATCAAAGAGGGCGTCCATGTCCGGACGGATAACCAGTCCAGAGATTTCTTCTTTCTCGAAAGGAATCATCCGCAGGTGATTGCCGAGGCGGTGAAATATCTGGTGACCCGTAAACTGCCGCCCTATGTGGAGGCCCAGCCCTTTGATATACAGGTGATTACCCCCATGCGGAAAGGGTATCTGGGGGTGGAGGAACTGAATAA
This sequence comes from uncultured Lachnospiraceae bacterium, assembly GCA_947630875.1. Taxonomy (GTDB): domain Bacteria; phylum Bacillota; class Clostridia; order Lachnospirales; family Lachnospiraceae; genus CANRIM01. The sequence continues at coordinate 17,923 of CANRJG010000006.1, read as the reverse complement.
AATTCTGCAGGAAACCTTAAATCCCCCGGGGGAAGGCAAACGGGAAAAAAGTGTGGCCGGCGGGGTCTTCCGTGAGGGAGACAAGGTGATGCAGATCAAAAATAATTACCAGACCGAGTGGGAGGTAAGAAACGACCGGGACATTGTAACGGATCAGGGCCACGGGGTTTTCAACGGAGATATCGGGCAGATCAAACGCATCGATCCGGTGATGGAAACGGTGACCGTGGTGTTTGATGAAATCAAAGAGGTGCGGTATGAGTACAGCCAGCTGGAAGAACTGGAACTGGCCTATGCCATTACGGTGCACAAATCCCAGGGAAGCGAGTATCCGGCCGTGGTAATCCCTTTGCTTGGGGTTCCGAAAATCCTGATGACGCGGAATCTGCTGTATACGGCGGTCACAAGAGCAAAGCGGGCGGTTACCATTGTGGGAAATGGAGAGATTCTGTTCCGTATGATTGACAATCCGTCGGAGCTGAAACGATACAGCGGTCTTATTGACTGTATTCAGGAAGTCAAAGAACTGGAAGAAAGGAAGCCGATTGATTAAGAAGGCAGCAGAATACATATTGTCAAGCCTGTTTCCGCCCGTATGTCCCTTTTGTGAACGGGTGATGGAGGGTACAAAAAGCGCGGTTTGTGAAGACTGCCTGCAGCAGCTGCCGTTTATTGAAGAACCGCGGTGTGCAAAGTGCGGAAAGGCACTGAAAGCGGCCGAAGACGGCATCTGCGCGGACTGCAGGGAGGGCGTTCATTTATTTTCAGAGGGGCGGATCCTCTGGAAATATGAGGACGCGGTTGCCGCTTCCATTCTGCGGTTCAAATATCATGATCAGAAAAACTATGCGCCGGTATATGCGGAATGGATGGTCCGCTGTCTGGGAGACTGGATCCGTTCCCTGCAGATTGATCTGATGGTTCCCGTTCCGGTGCATAAAAAACGTCTGAAGGAACGTTCCTACAATCAGGCCCGGCTGCTGGCAGAGCAGATCGGGCGCCGCATGGATATTCCCGTGTGCGCAGATCTTCTGTATCGGCAAAAAAATACGGCGCCCCAGAAAAATCTGTCCGCATTTGCGCGGATGCGCAACCTGCAGGACGCCTTTGGAGTCCGGGGAGATGCGTTAAAAAACCGGCGCGTTCTGGTCATTGACGATATTTATACAACGGGGGTGACCATTGACGCGGTCAGCTTTGCGCTGCGTGCCCACGGCGTGCAGGCAGTGTATTTTGCGGCCCTTGCCTCCGGCGGTATGTGAATCTGGGAATGACGGAAAAAACCTTGCGGTTTTTCCATGATATTGGTATAATTAAACCGTATGTACCTGAGGAAGGAGCTGTCGGAAAAGATGCTGCAGAAAGAGCGGATTATTCTGATGACAAAACTGGCGGCGTTTGAGCAGCGGGAAAACAAAAAAGTATTCCGGATCAATTCCTATCTGAAAAAGGATTACGTTACGGTCAACGTCATTGTGACGCTGTTTACCACCAGTATCGTTTATATTCTGGGCTGCGTGCTGTTTATTGTGGCCAGATACAGGGAACTTCTGGAAAATGTACAGAATGTTAATCTGCTGCGGATGGCCTATCTGATTGCGGGCTGCTGGATCGCTTTTGAAATCGCCTTCTGTCTGTTTTCTGCCGTCTATTACCGCAGAAAGCACAGAAAGGTCAGGGAAAAGATCGAGGCGTATGTTTCGGACCTGAGAAAACTGGAGCAGCTTTACGCGGCGGAAGCGCAGGAGTAAAACAAAGAAGCAGAGGATGGAAAGTATGACCGTATTCAGGGAAAAACTGCAAATTCTGTACGGAAGATATGAGATATACATAAGGCCGGCGGTAAAGTTTATATGCGCTTTGACACTGTTTTTTGAAATCAGTCGTCTGACCGGCGGCAGTTCGCTTCTGGGGAATCCGGGCGTGATGCTGATTTTGTCGCTGCTTTGTATGGTGATTTCAAAAAATGCGATATTATATGTGACCGCGATTTATACGGCGCTGCTGCTTTATCCGGTTTCCAGGGAATATTGCGTCGTATTTGTATTTTCCATGCTGGTGATACTGCTTCTGTATATGCAGTTTTCACCGGAAAACGCATATCTGATCGGACTTTCCCTGCTGGCCGGCGGTCTGCATCTGGGACCGGTGCCTGCGGTGCTGGCGGGATTGTTTCTGGGCCCTGTGGCCATGGTGCCGGTGGCCTGTGGTACATTTTTATATTATACCCTTTCCGGCGTTGCGGCCTGTCTGGTGTCCAGTCAGATGGGGGCGGGCAGCATGATTGACCGGTTCCGCATTGTCATTGAAAGTGTATTTTACAACAAAGCGATGTTTCTGGCAGTGGCCGCTTCGGCGCTGACCGTACTGGCGGTATTTCTGCTCCGTAAGCTGAAAATCAAATATGTATGGATTCTTTCCGTGGTCTGCGGTCTGCTTTTGGATTTTCTGATTCGTGTGGCAGGCGCGCTGGTTTTGAAAACGCAGGCGTCTTTTGTGTCTGCGCTGGTCAGTCTGGTGATTTCCCTGCTGATTTGTATGGCAGTTCTGATCTTTACGAGAGATTTTGATTATCAGCGGGTGGAAATCGTACAGTTTGAAGACGATGATTATTATTATTATGTCAAAGCAATTCCCAAAAAGCATATGCCGGCGAACCGGACGCCCCAGGGCAGCGTGCACAGACAGCGGGAACTGCATGAAGAAGGGAAATAAAGTTGGCAAAGCTTACCGAATTAGCGGATAAATATCTATACGGTCACGGCCTGTTTCTGCCGAAGATCACATATTCGGATATTTTAGAGATTATTATTCTCGTTTTTATCATATATAAACTGATGGTCTGGATCAGAAATACCAGAGCCTGGGCATTGATGCGGGGGCTGTTTCTGCTGATGATTTTTCTGCTCATTGCCTATGTGCTGCAGATGGACGTCATTTTGTGGCTGGCAGGAAAGGCCATCAATATCGGTTTTATCTTTATTATCATTATGTTCCAGCCGGAGCTGCGCAAAGGTCTGGAACATCTGGGACACAGAAATGTCCTGACCTGGCTTTTCCCGTTTGAAAGCAATAAAAACGAAAGTCAGTATTACAGCGGACAGATGATTCACGAGGTGATTAACGCCTGTGTGGATATGTCCCGGCACAATACCGGCGCGCTGATTGTCATTCAGCGGCAGGAAAGCCTGGGCGAGTATGAAAATACAGGAATCAGCATCGACGCGGTGGTGTCCGCGCAGCTGATTATGAATATTTTTGAACACAATACGCCGCTGCATGACGGCGCGGTGATCATCAAAAACGAAAGAATCGATTCGGCAACCTGCTATCTGCCGCTGTCGGACAATATGATGATCAGCAAGGAGCTGGGTACAAGACACCGGGCGGCCGTCGGCATCAGCGAGATTTCCGATTCCATTACCGTCGTCGTTTCGGAGGAAACCGGCGGCATATCTGTGGCCATTGCGGGAAGACTGTACCGGGATCTGGATAAGGAGCAGCTGCGCTCTTATCTGGTGGCAAATCAGAACAAAACGCAGGAAAGAGTACCCAAAAAGATTAGGAGGCGGAAGAAATCATGAGAAAAGCGCTGACTAATAATATCGGTTTGAAAATTCTTGCGGTTATCATCGCGGTCATTGTCTGGATTGCCGTGGTAGAAATCAACGATCCGGTAACAACGACCAAATTTTATGATGTTCCGGTGACGCTGCGCAATGAAGCGTCCGTCACAGAGGACGGCCTGGTTTATACGGTGGCGGATAACAGCGATCTGGTGACGCTGACGGTAACGGCGCCGCGATCCGTTTTGTCCGATCTGGATACGGCAGATTTTTCCATTATTGCGGATTTGTCGGAACGAAACGCCAGTCAGGAAGTGGAAATCAAAGCGACGTCAAGCAAGAGAAAAGTTGAAAATATCGCATTGGATCATAAATATCTGAAGCTGGAAACGGAGGACCTGATTACCAGACAGATTACGGTGGAGCTGACACCGGAAGGCATACCGCTGACCGGGTATGCGGTGGGGGAGGTCAGTGCCTCACCGAATCAGATCACCATCAGCGGTCCTGCATCGGTAATGTCCAGAGTGGCGCGGGTGACGGCCAGTCTGAATGTGGATGGCTGTTTTGAAACGCTGCAGTCCAACTGCCGGGTTTCCCTGCTGGATGCGAAAGGCGCGGAGGTTTCCCGTGACCGTATCAGTTTCAGCGATGAGGATATTCTGGTGACGGCCAGTTTTCTGCCCACCAAGACCATCGATTTGAAGTTTGCGACGACAGGCACGCCTGCGCTGGGTTATGGCGCCATCAGCATTACTTCGGATCCGGAGGTCATTACGATTTGCGGACAGTCTGCGGATATTTCCAATTTGTCCGGCATTTCCGTTCCGGCGGAGGAACTGGACATTACGGATCTGGATAAAAATCTGGAAAAGACCATCAACGTGGAGCAGTATCTGCCCGGAAACATCAAAATTTTAAGCGCAGACGGCGGAAACGTCAAAGTCAAAGTTCTGATTAAAAAGCTGAATGAAAAGATCCTGAATGTGCCGGTGGGTGACGTGACCGTGAAAAATCTGCGCACCGGACTGAGCTACAGCTTCGTGGACGAAAACGGAAATCAGCTGCAGACCATTCCCATCAAAGTGCTGGGGATCAAAGAGGATCTTGAAAAAATTACGGAAAAAGATATTAAGATCGTATTGGATGCAAACGGACTTTGGGTCGGGAAACAGCAAATCCAGGCGGAAATCACGGTTCCCTCCGGCATGCAGACCGACGAGACCTGGATCTCTTTGATGCTGACCCGTTAGACGCGGCTTAGAGTATGGAGGCATAAAATGATAGAACGAGAACTGAAAATCAAAAATCCTTCCGGACTGCATCTGCGTCCGGCAGGGATATTATGTAAGACGGCGATGCAGTTTGACGCTGCCATCAGCTTTTCACACGAAGAAACCACTGCCAATGCCAAGAGTGTATTGAGCGTTTTGGGCGCCTGTGTGAAATGCGGAGACGTGATTACGTTGCGGTGTGATGGAGAAGACGAAGCGGAAGCAATGCGGAAACTTGTGATGCTGATTGAAGGCGGTTTAGGTGAATAATCAATACTTCCCCGGGACATAAATAGTGCCGGGGAAGTGCTGTTTATCTGGAGGTGCAATTCAAATGAAACTATTTCTTGTCATACCCTGTTATAATGAGGAAGCCGTGCTTCCGGAAACGTCAAAACGGCTGAAAGTCAAAATGTCCGAGCTGCAGAAAAAGGGCATGATTTCCAAAAACAGCCGGGTGATTTTTGTAGACGACGGCTCCAAAGACAAAACATGGGATCTGATCACAGCGCTGCATCAGGAAGATCCGCTGTTCTGGGGCGTTAAGCTGTCCAGAAACCGGGGACACCAGAACGCACTGCTGGCTGGGCTTTCCGCCGCCATGGACAAGGCGGACGCGGTGATCAGCATGGACGCGGATCTGCAGGATGATATTAATGCCATCGACGCTTTTATCGAGAAGTACAATGCAGGGGCGGAAGTGGTTTACGGCGTCAGAAGTTCCCGGAAAAAGGACAGTTTTTTCAAAAAAAATACGGCCCTTGCCTTTTATCGTCTGATGAGTAAACTGGGTGCGGATGTGGTATACAATCATGCCGATTACCGGCTGTTAAGCAACCGGGCGCTGCATTCGCTGTTTGAATTTAAGGAAGTCAATCTGTTTCTCCGCGGTATCGTTCCGATGATCGGATACAAAACGGACGTGGTATATTATGAACGGGCGGAACGATTTGCCGGAGAGAGCAAGTATCCGCTGAAAAAAATGCTGGCCTTTGCTTTTGAGGGAATTACCTCCTTAAGTATCCGGCCCATTCGTATGATTATTACCCTGGGCATTGTGATGCTGTTTGTCAGTATTGCAATGGTCATCTATTTTCTGGTCCGGCACTTTATCGGTTATACCGTGCCGGGCTGGACAAGCCTGATTGTTTCCATCTGGGCCATCGGGGCGCTGCAGCTGATCAGTACCGGTGTGATCGGAGAATACATCGGCAAAGTTTACCTGGAGACAAAGGAACGTCCCCGGTTTATTATTGAGACCTTTATGGGAGACGAGACATCTGATGAAAACAGCAATCGTTCATGACTGGCTGTCGGTGTACGGCGGCGCGGAAAGCATCATTCGAATCATGCATTCGCTGTTTCCCGATGCGCCGATTTATACCAGTGTATATGATGCGGACAATATGCCGGAAGATTTCCGGGAAATGGATATCCGGCCGTCGTTTCTGCAGCATATGCCTTTCGCGAAGAAAAAATACACTTCGTATCTGCAGTTGATGCCGAAGGCCTTTGAACGCTTCGACCTTTCGGACTATGATCTGGTCATTTCCTCCAGTACCTGCTGCGCAAAAGGGGTAAAAACCCGGAAAGAGACCTTTCATATCTGTTACTGTAATACGCCGATGCGCTATGCCTGGGATTTTTATGATGAATATGTTTCGCAGAAAAGTTTTCTGGCGCAGAAGTACATTGGCCTGGTGATGCCGGGCATCCGAAAATGGGATTTTGAAAGTTCGGACAGAGTCGATCAGTTCATTGCCAATTCCAACAATGTGGCGGACCGGATCCGGCGGCATTATCACAGGAGTTCCCACGTGATCTATCCGCCGGTACGCACGGACATGTTTGTGCCCACCGGCGAGAAAGAAGACTTTTATCTGGCTGCTTCCCGGCTGGTTCCCTACAAACGGATCGATCTGGTGGCGGAGACCTTTACAAAACTGAACAAGCCGCTGTATATCATCGGCGGCGGTTCCGAATATGAAAAAATCAAAGCGCTTTCCGGCAGCAATGTGAAACTGCTGGGCAGAGTCTCAGACGCGGAGCTGCTTTCCTATATGCAGCGGTGCAGGGCTTTTCTGTTTCCGGGGGAGGAAGATTTCGGCATTACGCCGGTGGAAGCCCAGGCCTGCGGGAAACCGGTCATTGCCTTTGGCAAAGGCGGCGCCTGTGAAACGGTGATCGACGGGAAAACCGGCGTACTGTTTCCGGAGCAAAGCGTTAAGTCTCTGACAGAGGCGGTGCAGCGGTTTGAGAGCACGCAGTTTTCGGAAGAAGATATGACGGCGAATGCGGAAAGGTTTTCGGAAGAACGCTTCCGCAGGGAGCTGTATGATTATATTATGGATGCATACGCGCGGTTTTTGCGCGGAGAAAGCGACGGACGAAAATGAGAGCATTTACGGTGGTCATGGCGGGCGGCGGCGGCAGCCGTTTCTGGCCGCTGTCCAGACAGGAATATCCGAAGCAGCTGCTGAATTTAAGCGGCAGGGATATTATGCTGAATGATACGATTCTTCGAATGGAACCGGTCGTCAGCCGGACAAATGCCTATATTGTGACCAATGCGGCCCAGGAAAAACTGACAAAAAAGCTGCTGGCGGCGCGGATTCCCAAAAAACATGTGCTGGCGGAACCGGCCAGGCGCAATACGGCGCCCTGTATTTTGTATGCGGCGCTCATGCTGAAAAAGAAATACGGCGAAGCCGTGATGTGCGTTCTGCCCGCGGATCATTTTATTGCGGATGAGGAAGCGTACCGGGCCTGTATCAAAGAGGCCATTGGCATTGCGAAAAAAACAGACGGGCTGGTGACCATCGGTATCAGACCGGACTGCCCGGCTACCGGATACGGATATATTGCCTGCGGAGAAAAGCTGCCGAAGACAGAAGCATACCGGGCGGCGGCATTTCGGGAAAAACCGGACAGGGAAACGGCCAAAGGCTATCTTTCCTCCGGAAATTATCTCTGGAACGCCGGAATTTTTGTGTGGAAAATTTCCGCCATACTGGCTGCATATCAGTCGTATCTGCCGGTTATGTATGAGGAAATGATGAAGCTGTATGATGATATCGGCACGAAGTATGAGGCTGGACGGCTGGAAAGCGTGTATCCGCTGCTGGAAAATATTTCAGTGGATTACGGAATTATGGAAAAAGCCGAAGAGGTATACGTGCTGCCCTGCGACTGCGGCTGGAACGACGTGGGAAGCCTGGACGCGCTGGCACTGATGCTGCCGAAGGACACGGACGGAAACACCATTCGGGGCAACGCCATGGTGCAGGATTCGAAAGGCTGTATCGTTTCGGCGGGGAAACGGCTGGTGGCAGTCGCTGGCTGTGAAGATCTGATGGTGATCGACACGGAGGACGCGCTGCTGGTCTGCCCGAAGGACCGGGCGCAGGACGTGAAAGAAATAGCGGAGCGGCTGGAAACCGAACAGCGCAGCGAAGCATAGGCGCCAGTGTCGGTTGGAGGAAGGCTTATGCGAAGCATAATTTTAAATGCCTTCCGACGACATGGCAGGTGCGCTCCTCGAGCGCGCGTGCCGCTACATTATTATTAAAAGGAAACAGACAGATGAAGAAACATGCGTTGATTACGGGAATTTCGGGACAGGACGGCTCCTATCTGGCGGAGCTGCTGCTCGAAAAAGACTATGAAGTATATGGTATTATCCGGAGAAAGAGCAAACTGGACTATGGAAATGTGTCCCATCTTGTGGACCGTCTGCATTTGATTTACGCGGATATGACGGATCTGACGTCTCTGGTACAGGCCATGAAGATCAGTCAGGCGGACGAGGTGTACAATCTGGCGGCCCAGTCCTTTGTGGCTACCTCCTGGGATACGCCGGTAGAGACCGCCAATATTGACGCCATCGGCGTCACCAATATGCTGGAAGCCATCCGGCTGATCCGGCCCCAGGCCAGGTTTTATCAGGCGTCAACCAGTGAAATGTTTGGCAAGGTGGTGGAAACGCCGCAAAATGAAAATACGCCCTTTTATCCGAGGAGTCCCTATGGCATTGCCAAGCTGTACGGCCACTGGATCACACAGAATTATAAAGAAAGCTACGGAATGTTCGCCTGTTCGGGCATTTTGTTTAACCATGAATCCGAGCGCAGGGGATATGAATTTGTCACCCGGAAGATTACGGACGGGGCCGCAAAGATTCACTACGGTCTGATGGATCATATCGAACTGGGCAATCTTTCCGCAAAGCGGGACTGGGGCCATGCAAAAGATTATGTCCGCGCCATGTGGCTGATGCTGCAGCAGGATGCGCCGGACAATTACGTCATCAGTACCGGCACCACCAGAACCGTCAGAGATTTTGCGGACGCCGCGTTTCAGCGGGCGGGACTTCCCCTCACCTGGCAGGGCGAAGGCGTGGATGAAAAGGGAATCGATGCCGGGGGCATCGTCAGAGTTTCGGTGAATCCGGCATTTTTCCGGCCGGCAGATGTGGAACTGCTTCTGGGAGACTGCAGAAAAGCGGAAAGCAGGCTCGGCTGGAAACGGGAAATTTCTTTCGAGGAAATGGTAGACCGAATGGTGGAAAACGATATGCGCATCATACAAAAAACAAAGGAGGAAGCATAGTTATGAAGGGAATTATACTTGCGGGGGGATCCGGCACACGTCTGTATCCGCTGACGATTGTGACCAGTAAGCAGCTGCTGCCGGTATATGACAAACCGATGATTTATTATCCGCTGGCGACGCTGATGCTGGCGGGAATCCGTGATATTCTGATTATTTCGACGCCGCAGGATCTGCCGCTGTTTGAAAAGCTTCTGGGAGACGGCAGTCATTTCGGTATCAAACTGAGCTACGCCGTGCAGCCTTCGCCGGACGGACTGGCCCAGGCCTTTTTGATCGGCGAAGAGTTCATCGCCGGTTCTGCCTGCGCGATGATTCTGGGAGATAATATTTTTTACGGCAACGGACTGAAGAGGCACTTAAAAACCGCGGCGGCCAATGAAAACGGCGCCACGATTTTCGGATATTATGTGGATGATCCGGAGCGGTTCGGCATCGTGGAATTTGACAAGGAAGGCAGAGCCATTTCCATTGAAGAAAAACCGGAGCATCCCAAGTCAAACTACTGTGTTACCGGCCTGTATTTCTATGACAACCGTGTGGTGGATTTTGCCAAACAGGTGAAACCTTCGGCACGGGGAGAACTGGAAATCACCGACTTGAACCGGATGTATCTGGAGGACGGCAGTTTAAATGTGGTGACCATGGGCCGGGGCTATGCGTGGCTGGATACCGGCACCGTGGAATCCCTGGCGGAGGCTACGGATTTTGTACGGGTTGTGGAAGACCGGCAGGGTATTAAGATTTCAGCGATTGAAGAGATTGCTTACATGAACGGATGGATCGACAAAGAGCAGCTGCTGCAGGCGGCGCAGCTTTACGGAAAATCCGCTTACGGCAAGCATCTGCAGAACGTGGCCAATGGCAAATATAAATATGAGTAGGAGCGAAAAATCGCTTGACAGAATAGGGAGGAAGGCTTATGCAGATCACAGCGACGGACGTAAAAGACGTTTTTATCATTGAACCGCAGAAATTCGGCGACAACAGAGGCTGGTTTATGGAGAGCTGGTCAAAAAAGAAAATGGAAGACGCCGGTTTGTTTTATGAGTTTGTGCAGGACAATCACTCCTATTCCAGTGTGAAGGGAACCATTCGCGGACTGCACTGTCAGGCGGGGGCTTCCGCCCAGGCCAAGCTGGTACGCTGCACCAAAGGCAGGGTACTGGATGTGGCAGTGGATGTCAGAAAGGATTCACCCACTTATATGAAATGGGCAGCTGTGGAGCTTTCACCGGAGAATAACCGGCAGTTTCTGATTCCCCGGGGATGTCTGCACGGATTTTTGACACTGACCGATGAGGTGGAATTTTTATATAAAGCGGACAATTATTATGATCCTTCATCCGACCGGTCTGTCCGGTTTGACGATCCGGCCTTCGGCATCGACTGGGGTATTGAAAATCCCATTCTTTCCGAAAAAGACAAAAACGCCCCTTTGTATAAAGATTCGGATATTGATTTTTAGACACAGAAAAAGAGAGGAACAAAGAAATGACGATTATCGTAACCGGCGGCGCCGGATTTATCGGAAGCAATTTTATCTTTTATATGTTGAAAAAACACCCCGAATACCGGATTGTCTGTCTGGATAAACTTACATATGCAGGCAATCTTTCCACATTGGAACCGGTGATGGACAACCCGAAATTCTACTTTGTAAAAGCGGATATCTGCGACCGGGACGCCGTATACCGGCTGTTTGAGGAAGAACATCCGGATATGGTTGTGAACTTTGCCGCGGAAAGCCATGTGGACCGTTCCATTGAGGATCCGGGTATTTTTCTGCAGACCAATATCATGGGTACGGCGGTGATGATGGACGCCTGCCGCAAGTATGGCATTCAGCGTTATCATCAGGTTTCTACCGATGAAGTGTACGGCGATCTGCCGCTGGACCGGCCGGATCTGTTCTTTACCGAGGAGACGCCGATTCATACCAGCAGTCCCTACAGCAGCTCCAAGGCTGCCGCCGATCTGCTTGTACTGGCGTATCACAGAACCTACGGACTTCCGGTGAGCATCAGCCGCTGCTCCAATAATTACGGGCCGTATCATTTTCCGGAGAAACTCATTCCGCTGATGATCGCCAATGCATTGAATGACAAGCCGCTGCCGGTTTACGGCGAGGGATTGAATGTACGGGACTGGCTCTATGTGGAGGATCACTGCAAGGCCATCGATCTGGTGATTCACAAAGGCAGAGTCGGTGAGGTGTACAACATCGGCGGCCACAATGAAATGAAAAATATCGATATCGTCAAGCTGATCTGCAAGGAACTGGGCAAGCCGGAAAGCCTCATTACCTTTGTCACAGACAGAAAGGGACATGATATGCGCTACGCTATCGATCCCACCAAGATTCACAATGAGCTGGGCTGGCTGCCGGAGACGAAATTCGCGGACGGCATCAAAAAGACGATTCAGTGGTATCTGGATAACCGGACCTGGTGGGAAACCATTATTTCCGGGGAATACCAGAATTATTATGAAAAAATGTATGCAAACAGATAGAGGTTGAATATGAAAGTATTAGTAACAGGCGTAAAAGGACAGCTGGGATACGATGTGATGAAGGAACTGGCACGGCGCGGCATTGAAGGCATCGGCGCAGATATCGATGAATTTGATATTACGGATCCGGCGGCTGCAAGGAACTTTATCACGGCGGCAGCGCCGGATGCGGTGATTCACTGCTCTGCGTATACGGCCGTAGACAAGGCGGAGGACAACGAGGGACTCTGTTATCGCGTCAATGCGGAAGGCCCGGGCAATATCGCCGCGGTCTGCAAAGATCTGGATATCAAAATGCTTTATATCAGCACCGATTATGTCTTTCCGGGGAACGGGGAAGCATATTATAAGCCGGAGGATGCAACGGGACCGGCAGGCGCTTACGGCCGGACCAAGCTGGCGGGAGAGCAGAAGGTGCAGGAAATCTTAGACCGGTACTTTATTGTCCGGATTTCCTGGGTATTCGGCATCAACGGCAGCAATTTTGTAAAGACCATGCTGCGGCTGGGAGAAACCCACGATACGCTGACGGTGGTGGACGACCAGATCGGTTCTCCCACCTATACGGCGGATCTGGCGGTGCTTCTGGCGGATATGATCCAGACAGACAAGTACGGCATTTATCATGCCACCAACGAGGGTATCTGCTCCTGGGCGGAATTTGCGGCAGCCATTTTTGAAAATGCCGGTATGCAGGTGAAGATCGTTCCGGTGACCACGGAGGCGTACGGGGCGAAGGCGCCCAGACCAAAGAATTCCCGGATGTCCAAGGATAAACTCGAAGAAAACGGATTTCACAGGCTTCCCTCCTGGCAGGACGCGCTTGCTCGCTATATGAAGGAACTCCAGGCGGAAAGGGAAGGAAAATGAGGCTGTTCAAAGAGGTTTGGGCAAACCGCGAGCTGATGATGCGGCTTGCCAAAAATGATTTTAAAACCAAATACGCCGGCAATTATCTGGGCATTATCTGGGCGTTTATTCAGCCGATCATTACGGTACTGGTGTACTGGTTCGTGTTTCAGGTGGGCTTCCGTTCGGTAACTTCGGCCAATCAGTATCCCTATGTGCTGTATCTGCTGTCGGGTATCGTGCCCTGGTTCTATTTTCAGGAAGCGCTGATTTCAGGAACCAACTGTTTTATGGAATATTCCTATCTGGTCAAAAAGGTGGTCTTTAAGATCAGCATTCTGCCGGTGGTGAAGGTGATTTCCGCCCTGTTTGTACATGCGTTTTTTGTTTTATTTACGATTTTTGTCTTTGCGCTTTACGGATATTATCCGGATATTTACGATATTCAGGTGATTTACTACAGCTTCTGTATGTTTGTCTTTGTGCTGGGCCTTGTATATTTGACCAGCGCCATTGTGATTTTTTTCAAGGATCTGGGACAGATTATTTCCATTTTTCTGCAGGTCGGGGTCTGGCTGACGCCCATCATGTGGGAAGTGCAGATGCTGGGAGACAAACAGTTTATTATGAAATTCAATCCGTTTTACTATATTGTAAGCGGATACCGGGACGCGTTGCTGGAAAAGGCGTGGTTCTTTGAAAAATGGAAGTACAGCCTGTACTTCTGGGCGGTGACGGTGATCGTCTTCCTGATCGGCACCACCGTTTATAAGAAGCTGCGCGTCCATTTTGCCGATGTATTATAAGACTGCGGGGCAGACAATGAAGGATTGGGAAAAGGGAATCAGAGTCCTGAAGGCGGACGGCATCCGTGCCGCCTGGTATGCGTTTGTTTACGCGCTCAGAGAGCGCGCATCTGCGCAGAACAGGTACAATCAGTGGATTCAGAAATTTGAATATCAGTTGCCTGCGGAAAAGGCGGCGCCCGGCAGCGGACCCTCCATTGCGCTGATTTCTGCGGATGCGCAGATGACGGAACAGATCCGCCAGACCCCCGCCGATTTCTATGCTTTCTGCTATCCGGGGGACCTCCTGCACAGGGACTGGGAACGGATGACGGCGGCCTATATACAGCGGCACCCGAAGATTCGCTTCTTTTATTCGGATGAAGACCGGATGCGGGACGGTATCCGAAGAGATCCCATACTGAAACCGGACTGGTCGCCGGATACTTATCTTTCCTATGACTATGTGGGCGGTTTGCTGGTGATGGACAGCGCGCTGGCGACGGAGGCACTGGAAATTCTGACGGCGTCCGAACATGCGGAAGAAAGGTATGGCTGCGGCATGCTCTATGCTCTGGGCCTCTGCGCGACGGAAATGATTGCGGCAGAGGAAATCGGACATTTCCGGCGCGTGCTGTATCATCGGAGGGAAGGCGTCAAAATTCCGGCGGAGCAGCTGCTCCGCATTAAGACAGATCTGATCAAAAGAAGAGGCCTGGCGGCGGTTTGCGAAACAGAAAAAAAGTCAGGCGAGGTGCGGATCGTGTATACGCTTCCGGAGGAACCCCTTGTATCCATCATCGTGCCGTCCAGGGATCAGCCGGAGCTGCTTTCCGCCTGTATGGAAAGCGCTGAAAAATATACGGCATATACGCAGTATGAATGGATCGTGGTGGATAACGGCAGTACGGAGGAAAACCGGAAACGCTACGGGCAGATTACGGAATCTGCAGCCCATCCCTGCCGGTATCTTTATGAACCCATGGAGTTCAATTTCGCGAAAATGTGCAATCTGGGCGCTGACAAAGCCAGGGGAAGCTGTCTGCTGTTTTTAAACGACGATATTGCCTTTGACGACAGCTGCAGCGTATGGCTTACGCGGCTTGTGGGACAGGCGATGCAGCCGGGAACGGGTGCCATGGGCGCAAAGCTGCTGTATCCGGACAGTACCCGAATCCAGCATGTGGGCGTGGTCAATTTTCACCATGGAGCGACCCATCTGTTTCGGGGCTGCGACGACCTGAAAGTGCTTCCTTTTTATAAAAACTGCCTGGATACGGATACAACGCTTCTGACCGGCGCGCTGCTGGCCGTAGAAAAAGAAAAATTTACGGCAGTCGGCGGGTTCAGCGAGGAAATGGAGGTCACCTATAATGACGTGGACCTTTGTCTGAAACTGTTGGAACAGGGCTGGCACAATGTCCTCAGAAGCGATGCCGCGGCATTTCATTATGAATCCTATGCCCGGGGCGAGGATGCGGCGGGCGAGGAAAAATACCGCCGCTGTCTGGAGGAACGGGAGCGGGTTTTTGCAAGACATAAGGCATTTCGCGGGACGGATCCAGCATATCATCCGTATTTGAGCCAGAGCGATCCCAATGCGGGAGTGGCTGTCAGATATCTGCCGCCGCTTAGCAAAGCCAAAAAGCTGTCCCGCGCACCAAAGCCGGGTATGCCGGAACCGGGCAGTTTCCGCATCGACCAGATCGATGCGGACGAATGGTGTTATATCCGGGGATATATTTTTTCCGACAATCCCGGAAAAGAAAAGGTCCGTATCCTGCTGCAGGGGGAGCAGACATTTTGCTTCAATACGCGGCCGTATTTTGATCATACGATGACACCGCTGATGCATAACGGGAAGTCGTATGCGTTTTGCGGATTCGAGGCACTGATACGGCATCTGGCGCTGCCGGAGGACAAATACCGTATTTTGCTGGAAGTTGGGAATCTGACGGTGGAAACGGGCGAAAACTGTTTGACATTAAAAAACAGATAGTTTAAAATTATATGTATAAATATATTCAGGTCAGGAGGGAAAGGTATGGCTGAACAGGAAAAAAAGGAGAAAAAGAGTCTGCTGAAAAAAATCGGCGGAAAGGGAATGCTCGTTATCGGTTTTATTGCGGTTTTTCTGATTATTGGTATCATCGGAAGAATCCTTGGAGTAAACTAACAAAAAATCAAAAGAACCCGGCTGAAATTCAGCCGGGATTCCTGTTTTTATACGCAAACCCGCAGATGACCAAAAAAGGAGATCATATCTATGCAAATATTGCCCGATTTTCAAAAAGTTAAGGAAATTGCGGAGACGGGACAGTATAAAGTACTGCCGGTGAGCTGTGAAATTTTATCGGATTTTACAACGCCCATTGAAGTGCTGCGAACGCTGAAACAGGTTTCGGACCATTGTTATCTGCTGGAATCCGTGGCGGAAAATGAAAAATGGGGCCGCTACACCTTTCTCGGTTTTGATCCGAAACTGGAAATCACCTGTATCAACGGCAGACTGAAAGCAGGTTCCTTTGAGGTGCAGACGGAAGATCCGGCGTCGTATCTTCGGAAGATTCTGGCGGAATACAAAAGTCCGAGATTTGATTATCTGCCGTCCTTTACCGGCGGACTGGTGGGCTATTTTTCCTATGACTTCCTGTCCTACAGCGAACCTGCGGTGCGGATGGAAACGCAGGACAGCGAAGCGTTTAAGGATGTGGATCTGATGCTGTTTGACAAGGTCATTGCCTTTGACAATTTCCGGCAGAAGATCGTGCTGATCGTGAATATTTCGCTGGAGGACCCGCAGCCGGCTTATATGCAGGCCATACAGGATCTGAAAGGACTGGCCCGGCTGATTTCCAAAGGAGAAAAGAAGCAGGAACCCGCGGGCCATCTGCTGGGCGAGGTCCGGCCGCTGTTCGAAAAAGCGGAATACTGCAAAATGGTGGAGCAGGCGAAGCACTATATTCGGGAAGGGGATATCTTTCAGATTGTGCTTTCCAATCGTTTGTCTGCGCCCTATGAAGGCAGTTTGTTAAATACCTACCGGGTGCTTCGGACGCTGAATCCGTCGCCCTATATGTTTTATTTCTCGGGAACCGACGTGGAGGTGGCCGGCGCTTCGCCGGAAACGCTGGTGAAGCTGGAAAACGGCGTGCTGCATACCTTCCCGCTGGCCGGCACCCGGCCCCGGGGCAAAACGGAAGAGGAAGATCTGGCGCTGGAAAAGGAACTGCTGGCGGATGAGAAAGAACTGGCGGAGCACAACATGCTGGTGGATCTGGGCAGAAACGATCTGGGTAAGATCAGCCGCTTCGGTACGGTGGAAGTGGAAAAATATCACTGCATCGAGCGGTATTCCCATGTGATGCATATCGGTTCCACGGTTCGCGGCCAAATCGACGAACGCTATGACGCACTGGATGCGGTGCGTGCGGTGCTGCCGGCGGGCACCTTATCGGGGGCACCGAAAATCCGGGCCTGTCAGCTGATTGGCCAGCTGGAAAACAATAAACGGGGCATTTACGGCGGCGCCATCGGCTATATTGATTTTACGGGAAATCTGGATACCTGCATCGCTATCCGGATCGCTTACATGAAAAACGGAAAGGTCTTTGTCAGAAGCGGCGCCGGGATTGTGGCGGATTCGGTGCCGGAAAAAGAATTTGAGGAATGCATGAACAAGGCGGCTGCCGTAATCAGTGCGCTGAAGCAGGCGGAGGGGCTGGATTTATGATTTTACTGATAGACAATTACGATAGCTTTTCATATAATTTGTATCAGCTGGTGGGCGCCATTGATCCCGCAATCCGGGTCATCCGGAATGATGAAATGACGACGGAGGAAATCCGTGGGCTGCATCCGGACCGGATCATCCTTTCACCCGGACCCGGCCGGCCGGAGGACGCCGGCGTTATCATAGATGTGGTACAAGAGCTTGGAAAAGACATTCCGATTTTAGGGGTCTGTCTCGGGCATCAGGCGATCTGCGCCGCATTCGGCGCGCAAATCACCTATGCGAAACAGCTGATGCACGGCAAACAGTCGCGGGTGAAGCTGGATCAGCGCTGCCCGCTATTTCGAAACTGTCCGGAAAAGGTTCTGGTGGCACGGTACCATTCCCTGGCGGCAGATCCGGACACCATGCCGGAGGAGCTGATCCCTGTGGCGCTGACGGAAGACGGGGAAATCATGGCCGTGATGCACAAAACGTATCCGGTCTGGGGCGTACAGTTCCATCCGGAATCCATTATGACACCGGAAGGCAGCATCATGCTGGAAAATTTCCTGCGTGATATCAGATAACAGTAAATGGAGGTATGTAAAATGA
>CANRJG010000005.1 GCA_947630875.1 uncultured Lachnospiraceae bacterium | reverse complement strand
TGAGGCGATTATCAAAATCGTAGACAAACAGGATTTGAGTTATGAGGAGTCCTATGCCGTCATGAACGAGATCATGAACGGGGAGACCTCATCGGTACAGAACGCAGCTTTCCTTGCCGCTTTGTCCACAAAGAGCACGAAAGCAGAGACCATTGATGAGATTTCCGGCTGCGCAGCGGCCATGCGGGACCATGCGCTGAAGGTGGAAAATAACATGGATCTGTTTGAAATTGTAGGTACCGGCGGCGACGGCGCCCACAGCTTCAATATTTCCACGACATCCGCATTTGTGGCGGCAGCGGCCGGGATTAAGGTAGCCAAACACGGGAACCGGGCGGCTTCCTCCAGCTGCGGTACGGCAGACTGCCTGGAGGCTCTGGGGGTCAATATCGATCAAAGCCCCGAACAGTGCATCCGCCTGCTGCAGGACGTGGGCATGTGCTTTTTCTTCGCGCAGAAATACCATACCTCGATGAAATATGTGGGACCCATCCGGAAGGAACTGGGCATCCGGACGGTATTTAACATTCTGGGACCTCTGACCAATCCGGCCAATCCGAAACGGCAGCTGCTGGGGGTCTATGATGAGGTGCTGGTGGAGCCGCTGGCACAGGTACTGACGAAACTGGGCGTAAAACGCGGCATGGTGGTTTACGGACGGGATAAAATGGATGAAATATCCGCAAGTGCCGAAACGGCGGTCTGTGAATTTGCCAACGGATATTATAAAAAATACACGATCACGCCGGAGCAGTTCGGCATGGAACGCTGTACAAAAGCGGATCTGACCGGCGGTACACCGGCGGAAAACGCGCAGATGACCAGAGATATTTTAAAAGGAGAAAAAGGGCCGAAGAGAAACGCGGTGCTTTTGAATGCCGGCGCGGCTCTTTATATCGGCGAGAAGGCAGCCTCTTTAGGAGACGGTGTCAGACTGGCCGCGGAACTGATCGATTCCGGCAAAGCCATGGAAAAACTGGAAACTCTGATCAAGGCAAGCAAGCAGTAAGAGGAGCTGGAAATGGAAGCAATTCTGGATGCGCTGGCTGCCCACGCAAAGAAGCGTGTAGCGGCTGCAAAAGAAAACAGATCTCCCGCGGAATTAAAAGAACAATGTCTGGCGCTGCCGGCAGGCGATTTTGCCTTTGAAAAAGCGCTGGCGGCGCCGGAAATCGCCTGGATCTGCGAATGTAAAAAAGCCTCCCCTTCCAAAGGGGTGATTGCGGAAAACTTTCCCTATCTGCAGATCGCAAAGGAATACGAAGCGGCAGGGGCCGATGCGATTTCCGTGCTGACGGAACCAAAATGGTTCCTGGGAAGCGATTTGTATCTGCAGGAAATTGCGGCTGCGGTAAAGATTCCCTGCCTGCGCAAAGACTTCACGGTGGACGCCTATATGATTTACGAAGCCCGGCTGCTGGGGGCCTCGGCGGTGCTTTTGATCTGCGCGCTGCTGGAAGAAACGCAAATCAGAGAATATATCGATATCTGCGATACCCTTGGCATTTCGGCGCTGGTAGAGGCTCATGACGGTGGGGAAATCCGGAAAGCCCTTGCCGCAGGGGCACGGATCATCGGCGTAAACAACCGGAACCTGAAGGATTTTACGGTAGATACTGAAAACAGCCGCAGGCTGCGGGAACTGGTGCCGCCGGAAATACTGTTTGTTTCGGAAAGCGGCATCCGCTCGGCGGCGGATATCCGTCAGCTGCGGGAAATGGGCGTGAATGCGGTACTGGTAGGAGAAACCCTGATGAAAGCAAAGGATAAATCTGCGAAACTGCGGGAACTGCGGGGCGAGGCATGACAAAGATTAAATTCTGCGGGCTGAAGCGCCCCTGCGATATTGCCGCCGCAAACCGGCTGCGGCCCACATACGCGGGGTTCGTATTTGCAAAAAAAAGCAGCCGGTACCTTACCTATGAAACGGCGGAGATCCTGCGCCGGCAGCTTTCGAAGGAGATCCAAACGGTGGGCGTCTTTGTAAACGCGGCGCCGGAGGAAATTGCGGCGGCCTTTGACCGCGGCATCATCGATCTCGCGCAGCTGCACGGCAATGAAGACGAGGCGTATATCCGCCGCCTGCGCGCATGGAAAAACCGGCCGCTTATCAAAGCCTTTCAGATCGATACCATGGAAGATATCCGGGCGGCGGAGCAGTGCATCGCGGATTTTGTGCTGCTGGATCACGGCGGCGGCGGTACCGGCGCGCGCTTTGACTGGAATCTGCTGGAAAAAATGCAGCGGCCCTATTTTCTGGCCGGCGGTCTGGATGCGGCGTCTGCGGCGGAGGCCGTCCGACGGTATCATCCTTATGCGGTGGACGTCAGTTCCGGCATCGAAACGGAAGGGTTCAAGGATCCCGGCAAGATGGAAGCGTTTCTGCAGGCCGTACAGGCAGCCGATGGGGGGAAGCCGGTTTTGCAAACTTAACGCTTGACATTGGAAAACAGAAGGGGTATATTGCAAGAGATCGAAACCTAAAAAAAGGAAAATCAGGATCAGATTTTGGAGGAAAAGGTAAATGAATACTTTAAAAGCTGAAAAAAGAGACATGGCGTTCAAGGCCAAAAAAGTCAGAAGAGAAGGTTATGTTGTAGGTAATCTGTTCGGAAAAAAGATCAAGGATTCTATTCCCGTCAAGATGGTAAAGAAGGATGTGGATAAGCTCTTAAAGACAGATCATAAGGGCAGCCAGATCATGCTGGATGTGGAAGGGAAAAAATACGACGTACTGATTAAAAACGTAGACTTCAATCCGTTGAAGGGAAGAATTGATTCCATAGAATTTCAGGCGCTGGTCAGCGATGAGAAGGTACAGTCGGTTGCAGAGGTTATCATCGAGAATCATGATGCGATCGCAGAAGGTATCCTTCGGATTGAGCTTTCTGAGATTTCCTATACGGCGCTGCCCGCAGCACTGGTAGATCATGTACAGATCGACGTTGGCAGCATGAAGATCGGCGATGCCATTCATGTAAAAGACCTGCCTATCGCATCCAATCCGGATATCACGATCAAAAATGATCCGGAAGCGATTGTCGTTACGGTAACCGCTGTACACAACGCAGCAGTTCCGGAGCCGGAAGCTGAAGGCGAGGCTGCTGAAGGTGAAGGCGAAGCCGCAGAAGAAGAGAAGAAGGACGAGTAAAAAAGACAGCTGTCCTGAAAACAGTGTAAATTTTAGAGAGCGTGTGAAAGAAAGGACTTGTTGACAATTTCATTTTTTAGGTCTAATCTCTCATATTTCCTTCTGAGATTAAATAGAAAGGCTGGTAGAGCTGGTTATTCACACCGCTTTTACCAGCCTTTTGAGGTTTAATGCTGTTGCCGATAAGAGACATTCTTCCGTCGCTTTCTGGATGCCTCTTTTCTGTATCTTATTCCGTTTATGTTCTCGTTTTAAAACCGAACATGTCCCTTCGGCCCATATCTGCCTAAAATGCATGACCCTCAGATAATCTCCCGTTCCCAATTTCTGGTTATTCTGATGAAAAGATACTCGTCTATAAATGAAAAAATACATAAGGAAAGGAGGGCAAAGGATGCCGAAAACAACAGGAAAATCAAGGGTTACAGCACTCTATGAAAGGTTTTCGAGGGACGGCAAGCGTTGCTCCGGCAGTATAGTGTGGTATTCCCGCTGGAAAAATCTCTGCTTGTGTTAGATTTTTTCATAATTCGGGTGTATAATATTAGATGTCGAATGAGCGATTGTTCGACAAATCGGGATTTGCGGGGATATTAAAATGATTGTCCTGTGCTCAAATGGATTAAGCAGCAAAGCAATTATGGAGAAATTGAAAGAGTATGTTGCTGGTTTAAGTACCGCAATTATTGTCGTAACGGCAGACAATGAGTATAAAGAAAAGAATTACCATATTCCAAGGTGCAAAGAAGAATTAGCAAAATTGGGCTTGAATACCAATATTATTGATATTGATGTTGAGAGTGCCGAACATTTGCTGAATTATGATGTGATTGAATTTATCGGCGGCAATCCATTTTATCTGATTGATTCTATCAGAAAATCGCAGGCGGAAGGTATTCTTCGTACCATTTCAAAAGAAAAAATCCTAATAGGCTGGAGCGCAGCGGCCTTTGTGTTTGGCCCTTCTCTTGCACTTGTAAATGAATATAGCCCTGAAATGAACATTGTAGGAATAAAAAATTTAAGCGGACTTCAATTGACAACTGCGGAGGTGCTGCCACATTACAGCAGATTTATCAGCCGCTTCGAACATTTTGAAGAAAGATGTGCTCTATATGAAAAGGAATATCATACAAATGTAATCCGGTTGAATGATGGAGATGGCTTGTTTATCGAAGGGAGGAATCAACTACTGATAAGAGCCTAAATTGTAATAGAATCATTGTTAAATTTAAACCAGTGAGAAACGCCTTTTGTATATGCTCCATCAAGTTCCCCGTGTTTAAACTTAACTTTCGTAAAAGCGTTTTCGGGATTATCATATTGACTCAGCAATATTGCTTTTTCTACAATATTACTAGCGATTACTTCTTTTAAAAGAGTGGTCTTTCCTGCTCCGGGCGGGCCGTTGACTGAAAAAATATGGCCATTCTTTTCAAAAATACCACGCTGCCGGTTTGAAATGGCCAGATTGATGGCGGTTTGTTGCATGAGTGAAGGCATAAATTTAGAAGGCCATTTTCCTAAAGGGGCATTGCCTGCATTTAGTATTTGAGATAATTAAAAGTGAGAAATCACTCTTATGGCATTTATTCTATATCTTAATTTAAGAAAAAACAATATCAGAATTATCTAAACCCAAATGCCTGAAATATCACAAGATGTAAAAAAGAAAGCCGGATTATCCGATTATTAAAAAATCTTTCCCCCAAAAGCTTCTGTAAGTGTGCATACATTTCCACAGAGGCATGAAGGATGCGTTAATACTACAGAAAAAGAAAGTTGCATTTTAAAGAACAATGCATTATACTGTTGCTATGAGGGCTATGAAAAGGAACTTTCATTAATATAATTATATCCGAAAGGCACAAAACAGGGGGAATGGTCGGAACAGATATAATCGAAAGGATAAATTTCATGGCACGAAAAAATTATAAAGATACAGTCTTTTGTGCATTGTTTGGATACGAAGACTGTAAGCAAAATGCACTGGATCTGTAGGTGACTGTGTATAACATTAATTATGGAAAAAACAGGGCCTTGATGGGACGGTGTACTGCATTAAAAGAATATGCGACACTGGTTGCAAAAATCCGGGAGTATGCGAAAAGCTTTGATCAAAAGACGGCAGTGGATCTGGCAATTACATATTGTATACAAAACGGAATATTGCAAGAATTTCTGGCACTGCACAGGGCAGAGATGAAAGATATGTTTCTGCACACAACCTATGAAGAAGCAATGGAACTGTTCAAACAGGAAGGTCGAGAAGAAGGCGAGGATCGTTTTAGCAGACTGACCCGACGACTGTTGAAAGAAGGAAAGGCGAATGTACTTCTGGAACTGACGGCAGACAAGGGGAAGCGAAAGGAATATTACAGGCGCTATGGTATAGAATAAATACAAGGGTTCAGATGAAGCGAAGGGCTTTGTCTGAACCCTTCTTTCGTCCCGCCTTAATTTTCTCCCGGAATCCATGAAAAGGATTTGACCTTTCCGGAAAAATCCGATAAACTGTTTCGGAAGAAGGGGTGAACATACCATGACACTGATCAGGAACGAAATTCCGATTCTGGAATATGACAGTGATCCTCAGGCGGTGCTGATGCCGGGGAATGAACGGACGTATCACTTTCCGAAACGGGCGGTGATGCTGTTTATGGAAACGGAGATTGAGGCGTATGCCGCGGCGCATGCCTGCCCGGTGGTGGGACAGTTTGATTCCATTACAAAACAATTCCCTGTCTATCAGACCACGTATCAGGGACAGGAGCTGGTATTCTGTCAGGCGCCTTTGGGCGGTGCGTTTTCCGTGACCATTATGGAACAGCTGATTGCAGGCGGGGTGCGGGGCATCATCGCCACCGGCTGCTGCGGCGC
Source organism: uncultured Lachnospiraceae bacterium (assembly GCA_947630875.1). Classification (GTDB taxonomy): domain Bacteria; phylum Bacillota; class Clostridia; order Lachnospirales; family Lachnospiraceae; genus CANRIM01. The sequence goes on along the minus strand of CANRJG010000005.1, from coordinate 62,996 downwards.
GCTGGGCGCGGATACGGAAGGCGATTTTATCATACCGGTGCGGGCGCTCAGGCAGGAGGGCACGTCGTACCAGTATCTGCCGCCGGCCCGGGAGATTGCCCTCTGTGACAAGGGCATTGCCGCCGTGGAAGCCGTACTGCAGAACGCCGGATTTTCTTACCGTAAATGTAAGACCTGGACCACGGACGGGTTTTTCCGGGAAACGAAAGCTATGGTGCAGTACCGGAAAGACGAGGGCTGCGAAGTCGTGGATATGGAGTGCGCGTCCCTGGCAGCCTGTGCGCAGATGCGCGGCGTGACCTTCGGACAGCTCCTGTTTACGGCGGATACGCTGGCGGACAGCGAAGCCTACGACAGCAGAAATTGGGCGCGGGACACGTTTTCGACCGCGCTGCAGCTGGCGTTTGACGCGGCAGTGATTTTGGATGTTGGGTAGGATTGTGAAAGCTGCGAAGCAGCGTAACAATCCGTAATCACTTTTGACGCCTGAATCGATATTGAGAAAGAAGGAGAAGACAATGGATAATGCAAAGGGCCGTTTCGGCATATACGGCGGACAATATATCCCGGAAACGCTGATGAACGCAGGGATTGAACTGGATGAAGCATATACGCATTTTAAAGATGATCCCGCATTTCAAAAGGAACTGACCGCCCTGCTGAATGAGTACGCCGGCCGTCCTTCCGGTCTGTACTTTGCGAAAAAGATGACGGAAGATCTGGGGGGCGCGAAGATTTATCTCAAGCGGGAAGATTTAAACCATACAGGTTCCCATAAGATCAATAATGTACTGGGGCAGGCGCTGCTGGCGAAAAAGATGGGAAAAACCCGTCTGATCGCGGAAACCGGCGCAGGCCAGCACGGCGTAGCCACCGCTACAGCTGCGGCGCTGCTGGATATGGAATGCGTGGTATTTATGGGAGAAGAAGACACAAAACGCCAGGCGCTGAACGTCTATCGCATGAAGCTGCTGGGGGCAGACGTGGTTCCGGTGAAGACCGGGACGGCCACCTTAAAGGACGCCGTTTCGGAAGCCATGCGGGAATGGAGCAGCCGTATTGCGGATACCCATTACTGTCTTGGTTCCGTTATGGGACCCCATCCTTTCCCCACGATTGTACGGGATTTTCAGTCGGTGATTTCCCGGGAAATCAAAGCGCAGATGCTGGAAAAAGAAGGCAGGCTGCCGGATGCGGTCATCGCCTGTGTAGGCGGCGGCTCCAATTCCATCGGCAGTTTCTATCACTTTATCAATGATCCGCAGGTACGCCTGATCGGCTGTGAAGCCGCGGGCCGGGGCATCGATACCTTTGAGACGGCAGCCACCGTCAATACCGGGCGGGTTGGTATCTTCCACGGAATGAAGTCCTATTTCTGTCAGGACGAGTTCGGCCAGATTGCGCCGGTGTATTCCATTTCGGCAGGACTGGATTATCCGGGGGTCGGACCCGAACATGCATGGCTGCATGATACGGGACGGGCGGAATATGTGCCCATTACCGACGACGAAGCCGTGGAAGCCTTTGAATATCTGTCAAGGACGGAGGGCATCATCCCGGCCATCGAGTCTGCCCATGCGGTGGCTTATGCCATGACAGCGGCGCCCAAAGCAGACAAAGACCAGATTTTTGTTATCACCATTTCAGGCCGCGGTGACAAGGACTGCGCGGCAATTGCAAGATACAGAGGAGAGGATATCAATGAGTAAGATCAGATTGGCATTTGAAAATCAAAAGGCGTTTATCCCCTTTATTACCTGCGGAGATCCGGATCTGGAAACCACGGCGAAAGTGGTGCGTGCCGCCGCGGAAAACGGCGCGGACCTGATCGAACTGGGGATTCCCTTTTCGGACCCGACGGCAGAGGGTCCGGTCATTCAGGAGGCCAATATCCGGGCGCTGGCCGGGGGTGTCACCACGGACCGCATTTTCGATCTGGTGCGGGACCTGCGGAAGGACGTGACCATTCCTATGGTATTTATGACTTATGCCAATGTGATATTTTCCTATGGCGCGGAGCGTTTCATCGGCACCTGCGAAGAGATCGGCATCGACGGGCTGATCCTGCCGGATCTGCCCTTTGAGGAGAAGGGAGAGTTTCAGGACGTCTGCGACGCCCACGATGTGGATCTGATTTCCATGATCGCTCCCACCTCCAGGAACCGGATCGCCATGATCGCGAAAGAGGCCACCGGCTTTATCTATATCGTATCCAGCCTTGGGGTCACCGGCACCAGAAGTGAAATCAAGACGGATATCGCGTCGATGGTGAAGATCATACGGGAAAACACGGATACCCCCTGCGCGGTGGGATTCGGCATTTCCACTCCGGAACAAGCGGCAAAAATGGCATCTTATTCGGACGGTGCCATTGTGGGTTCCGCCATTATCAAACGAATTGCGGCTTACGGCAAAGACGCGGCGGAGCCAGTAGGCGCCTATGTCCGGGAAATGAAAAACGCCCTGCGGACGCTGTAAAAAAGAAAAGTGCAATGAAAAGAAGAACCGGGAAGGAATATACGGTTCTTCTTTTTTTTGCGCCTTGCGGCGCACATCTGATCATAAAGCGGATTTTCCGGTGAAAAACGGACATTTTTTCAGTGGAATTTCGCCTTGTATTTCAATTTTTACAGTGCTATAATGACAGGAAAAATGACCACGGAGGTGCTTAAAAAAATGGAAGATTTTTCCCTTGTTATGCCGGATTTTGATTTCTTTGGCATAAAGCTGACCTGTGCGGTTCCCCTGGGCTGGATCGTGACGCTGGTGCTGATCCTGTTTATGGTGGTGATCCGGATCAGCGTGCGGCGGTTCAAGGAAGTGCCCGGCGCATGGCAAAATGCAATCGAGACCGTGGTTGGATGGGCGGAAAAATCAGCAAAGGCCAATATACCGGAAAAGCAGGCGGGATACATCGTCCCCTACGTGCTGGTGCTGATTCTGTTCATTGCGGCAAATTCTATATTGGAACTGATCGGGATCGAACCGGTGACCTCGTCGCTGTCTACCACCTTTGCGATGGGATTATTTACCTTTTTTTGGATCAACTGGTACGCGCTGCGGATCAAGGGATTCAAAGGCCGGATGAAAGCGCTGGCCAATCCCATCAAGGTGATTACGGACTGTTTCATTCCGGTATCCATGGGCTGCCGTCTTTTCGGTAACGTGCTGGCGGGCACCATCGTTATGAGCCTGCTTTACGGCGCGATTCCGATCCTGCTTCCGGCGGCGGTTTCCGTTTACTTTTCCATTATCCATATGGTCATCCAGGGATATATTTTTATCACGCTGACCTTATCTTTCATAGAAGAAAACATTGAATAACAGGTTTGTTCCGTACACAGAAACGGAAGAAAGGAGAAACATTATGACACAGGCAATTGCAGCGGCAATCGCAGTAGCAGCGGGAGCATTGGTAGGTTTTGGTATGACACTGGCCACCGGAAAGGCAGCGGAGTCTATCGCGCGCCAGCCGGAATCTGCTTCCAATATCCGTTCGACGCTGCTGATCGGACTGGTGCTTTCCGAGTCTACGGCAATTTACGGTTTTGTTATCGCCATTTTGCTGATCATCATGAAATAGCGGGAGTGCATTGGGATGAGTGAATTATTTAATGCGAAGGATATTATTTTTCATCTGATCAATCTGATCATTCTGGTGGTGGCCTGCCGTTTTCTGGTCTACAAGCCGGTGGCGCAGTTTATGAACAAGCGCCGGGAAGGCTTTGAAAACGAAAGAAAGCAGCTGGATGAGAGACAGAAGGCGCTGGATGCATTTGAACAGAACAAAGCGCAGCTCATGAGCGATGCGAAGCAGCAGGCGGCTGCTTACAGCGTGGAGCAGAAAAAGCAGGCGGATGAGCAGGCGGCCATTATCATTGAAACCGCCCAGCGCAAGGCGAAGGAGGAAAGCAGCCGGAGGCTTGCGGAAGCGGACAATATGGTGAAAAATGAGATGCGCTACCAGCAGGAGAAGATCATCGATTCCGCCATTGCCATGGCCAAAAATATTGTGCAGAAAGAGGTCTCCCAGGCGGACGAAGACAAGTTTGTGGAAGAATTTATACATGCCCATGCCGGCGAGACCGAGGAGCAGTAAGGGAGGGCTTTGAGTATGACAATGAAAGGCGTACTGATCTGCGCAAAGCCCATGACCCCGGAAAATATTGCGAAGCTGGAAGCCTTTTTTTCAGAGAAGCACGGGGCAAAGGTGGTTCTGCAGGAGGTCATCGATGAGGAACTCATCGGCGGGTTCCGCGTCCGGATTGGCGGCAATATCTATGACATGGGCATGGATACGGCTTTTGAAAAGCTGTCCAATGCCGTAGATGCTTCCGATGTGCTGCAGGACGGTAAGGTGGTTTATGAGCTGGGGGATTATCTGACGCAGCTGTGGCAGACCATCAGCGATGCGCCACCGGAAAAGAAGGGTACGGTAGTATCGGTAGGCGACGGCATTGCCGTGATTAAGGGCATGAAGGACCGCCGCTATTATGAACTGATCGAATTTCACAGCCATTGCTTCGGGATTGCCATGAATCTGCGGGAAGACCGGACGGAATGTATTCTGATCGGCGACGAGGGTCTGATCGAGGAAGGTCAGGCGGTATTCGGTACCGGCAAAGCGCTGGAAGTTCCTGTGGGAGAGTGTATGCTGGGCAGAGTCGTGGATCCGCTGGGCAGACCCCTGGATGAGGAAGGCACGATTCATTTTGCGAAGACGAGACCTATCGAGGCAAATGCGGCGCCGATTATCGACAGAAAGCCCGTTTCCGTACCGCTGGAAACCGGATGCCTGGCCATTGACGCCATGATTCCTCTGGGCAGAGGTCAGCGGCAGCTGATCATCGGCGACCGGCAGCTGGGAAAAACCACCCTGGCTGTCGATACCATTATCAATCAAAAAGGAAAAAATGTTCTCTGCGTATATGTGGCCATCGGCCAGAAGGCATCTACAGTGGCGCAGATGGTGCAGCTGCTGAAAAGCACCGGCGCCATGGAGTATACCGTTGTGGTCAGCGCCACTGCAGCGGCGCCGACGCCGATGCAGTATATCGCGCCTTATGCGGGCTGCGCCATTGCAGAGGAATTTATGTACAGCGGAAGGGATGTGCTGATTGTCTATGACGATCTGTCCAAGCACGCGGTGGCGTACCGGACGATTTCCCTGCTTCTGAAGCGGCCGCCCGGCCGTGAGGCGTATCCGGGAGATGTCTTTTATCTGCATTCCAGACTGCTGGAACGAAGCGCCTGCCTGAGTGAAAAGCTGGGAGGCGGCACTATGACCGCCATTCCTATCATTGAAACACTGGACGGGGATATTTCGGCTTATATTCCCACCAATGTCATTTCCATCACCGACGGACAGATTTTCCTGCAGAGCAATCTGTTCCATTCCGGCGTCAAACCGGCGGTCAGCGTGGGGTTATCCGTATCCCGTGTAGGCGGCGCGGCGCAGACCAAAGCTATCCGGCGTTTTTCCGGGCAGCTGCGTCTGGAACTGGCGCAGTACAGGGAAAAGGAAGTATTTGCCCGGTTCGGCACCGGTCTCGACAGCGAGACCCAGGCGCTGTTAAAGCGCGGACGGCAGTTCGTGGAACTGCTGAAGCAGCCGCAGCATGCGCCCTATACCATGTATCAGGAAGCCATATTGCTGTATGTGTTTGTAAACCGGCTTGTGCCGGATCTGCCGCCGGAGGAAATCGCGGAACTGAAGGTGGATTTCCTGCGGTTTATGCATATGCAGTACCGCCGCGTGGAGCGGGCAATTTTAAACAGCAAAACCATTGACGACAAATCGGCGGAGCTGATTACGCGGGCGTTTCAGGAATTTATGGCGGGACGTGAAAACGCAGTAACTGCTAACGATTAAAAAGGAGGAAGCACATGTCGGAGCTGGCAGAACTGGAAAGACATATTCAATCGATACAGCAGACAAGACAGATTACCAATGCGATGTATCTGACCTCGTCTTCCAAGATGCGCAAGGCGCTGAAGCTCTACGAGGATAATAAAGCCTATATGACCGGGATCTATCCGGTGCTCAAACTGCTGATGCAGCATCCGGCGTGCAAAGATCTGCCCGTATTTCACCGGCAGCAGGAACGAAAGTACGGATATATTGTCATTACCTCCGATCAGGGACTGGCAGGCAGCTACAATACGGAGGTGCTGGCACTGGCAGAGGAAGCCATGCAGGCAAGGAAGCCTTCGCTGCTTTACGTGGTCGGAAATGTGGGGGACGATTATTTCAGACAGAAGCATTATAACGTCAATCCGGAGTTTAAGGAGCAGTTCCGGCAAATCTCAAAGAGAGGCGCCAGATATGCCGCGCAGACACTGTTTGATGAAATCGAAGACAGAAGCATTACGGATTTCTATCTGGTATATACCCGGATGGAGTCTGTATTTCAGCATAAACCGGTGGTGCGCCGGCTGCTGCCGCTGATTGCGGAGGATTATGAAGATCAGCGGCCGCTGCTGATTCCCGAGGAAGCGGAGCTGCTTCCTTCACCGGAAAGCGTGCTTTCCCATACGCTGAATATTTATCTTATGGGACGGATTTACCATGCTGTGGTGCAGTCCTATGCGGCGGAGCACAGCGTGCGGATGCGGGCCATGGAGTCCGCCACCAGAAATGCCGACGAAATGCTGTTTTTGCTGCGGAAGAAGGCCAATCAGGCCAGACAGGAAAAAATCACGCAGGAGATTACGGAGATTGCGTCGGGTTCCATGGTCATTGGAGGAGATGTATGATACGTTCAGAAAATATCGGTAAGATCATAAGGATTTTGGGGACGGTCATTGATGTGCAGTTTCAGATCATGCCGCCGATTCATACACTGCTTTATGTAGAGGAGGAAGATTTTCACTGCCCGCTGGAAGTTTCACTGCAGCTGGAAAACGGGACCGTGCGCTGCATTGCTCTGAAAGCGGTGGAAGGCATGCGCTTTGGTATGCGCGTGATTGATACGGGAGCGCCTGTCCGGGTTCCGGTGGGAAAAGCGGTGCTGGGCCGCACCATGAACGTGCTGGGGGAACCCATCGACGGACTGGGAGAGATCCCTTCGGAAAATAAAATGAGCATTCATGCGGCAGCGCCGCCCTATGCGATGCAGAATCCTTCCATTGAAATTTTATATACCGGCATTAAGGTCATCGATCTTTTGACGCCTTATGTCAAAGGCGGCAAAATCGGGCTGTTTGGCGGCGCAGGCGTCGGAAAAACGGTACTGATTATGGAATTGATCCGTTCCATTGCTCAGGGCAGCGGCGGTTACAGTATTTTTGCAGGCGTCGGAGAGCGAAGCAGAGAAGGCAACGACCTGATGCAGGATATGCAGACCAGCGGCGTCATCGATCATACCGCGCTGGTGTTCGGACAAATGAATGAGCCGCCCGGTTCCCGTATGCGTGTGGCTATGACCGCGCTGACCCTGGCGGAAAATTTCAGAGACAGTTATCATCAGGACGTCCTGTTGTTTATTGATAATATTTACCGTTTCGTACAGGCGGGCAGCGAGATTTCTTCGCTTTTGGGCAGAATGCCTTCCGCCGTGGGTTATCAGCCCACCCTGGCAAATGAGCTGGGTACCATACAGGAACGGATTACCTCGACCAAGAACGGGTCCATTACTTCGGTGCAGGCGGTATACGTCCCGGCGGACGATCTGTCGGATCCCGCGCCTGCCACCATTTTCTCACACCTGGATGCTACGACGGTGCTTTCCCGTGCCATTTCGGAAATCGGCATTTATCCGGCCATTGATCCGCTGCAGTCTACGTCGCGGATTCTGGATCCGGAGATTGTGGGGCAGCGGCATTATGATACGGCACAGGGCGTGATCCGGATCCTGACCAGATATCAGGAACTCAACGACATTATCGCGATTCTGGGCATCGATGAACTGGCGCCGGAGGACAAGGTCATCGTCAACCGGGCCAGAAAGATTCAGCGGTTCCTTTCGCAGCCCTGCTATGCTGCAGAGGTATTTACCGGAAATCCCGGCCGCCGGGTATCCATTGACAAGACCATTGAAGGCTTCGAGGCGATTATGAACGGCGAAGCGGATGATATGCCGGAAGCCGCGCTGTTTATGGTGGGCGATTTTGATGAAGCGAAGGAAAAGGCGGCCAAAATGAGAGGTGAAGCGCATGCAGACCATGAAGCTGATCATTGACATTCCGGACGGCATTGTATTTGATGACGAGATTCGTTCGCTGACCGCTGAATCCGACGATGGCAGCTTCGGCATCCAGCCCATGAAATCCGACTGCGTGATCGGTCTTTCCAACGGGCCGGTGCGGATTGTCTGTGCGGACGGAAGCGAAAAAATCGCTGCCATTGGCGCAGGTATCCTGACGGTGAAGGACAATACAGTCAGTATGATCGTTGCGGATTTTAACTGGCAGGAGGATATCGACGAACAGGTGGCGCTGGAAACTATTGAACGGCTGAAAGCCCGGCTGGCCCACAAGGATGAGATGATGCACCGGGAGTTTGTACTGGCCCAGGCGGCGATTTCCCGTTCGGAAGCCCGGCTGGAAGCCCTTGGGATGCGCCGGGGAGACGGATCGCATCAGGAAGGATAATTAGAATGCCTTCCGAGGAAGAAGGCTTATGCGAAGCATAACTTAAAATGCCTTCCGACGATTTGGCAGGTGCGCTTCTCAAGCGCGCGTGCCGCTACTTTAAGAAGGAAGAAAGGGAAGCGTATGAAATTCAGAATGAAACGGATTGCTGCAGCACTGCTGTGTATGGCGCTTCTTTGCGGCGCAATGTCGGTCTGTGTGTTCGCGGCGGACAAATATGACGGCTACCCCCTGGCCCAGGCGGATACGCTGAAAGGAAAAATCGTGATTTTGGATGCCGGACACGGGATTGAAAATTCCGGCGGGGCGGAAGGCTATGTGGAGTCGGAATTTGCCCTTGCGGAGGTACTTTTTGTCAAACAGAACCTGGAAAACCGCGGCGCCGTCGTATATCTGACAAGATCTACGGAAAACGACGTATATACTTATGCCAGAATGTCCTATGCAAATAATCTGGCACTGGATGAGGTTGTGAAAAAATATCTGGCACAGCTGGAAAGCGGCAATACCGACGCACAGAAAAATCTCGATGAGATTACCGGCCTGCAGGCAGAACTGCAGACGGTGATCGACGATCATTCGAGGGATACGCTGTATTATAATACGCCGTATTCCATGAGCAGTCCCATCAAGGATGTGCTGCGGCGGGTGTTCGAATATGAAAACACCCCGGAAGTCTACGAAAATATGCTGTTCATTTCCATTCATTCCAATGCGGACGACACCGGTGCTGCCGACGGAACCACGGTTTATTATATGAGCAACAGCTTTGCGGATTCCCAGAATTACTATACGAATTATTCCAATGAACAGCGAAAAATCAATCTGGCAACCTGGCTTGGAGAGGCGGTGTCGGAAGCAGGCGGATTCCGCAACCGGGGATTGGCCCTCAATGATTTTTACATGATCCGGGAGCACAATATTCCGGGGGCGCTGATTGAAACCGCCTTCCACAGCAATGCCGGGGACCGGGCGAAGCTGGCGGATGAAACCTGCAGAAAACGGATTGCCAACGCCATTACATTTGCGATTGAAGATTATTTCGCATACTATATGGCTTCGGAGACCATTACGCCGGAACCGGAGATTACACCGGAACCGACGCCGGAAATCACAAAAGCACCGGAACTGGTTTACACGGCGGATCTGGATGCCGACGGTTCTGTGACTTCTGCCGATGCGCTGGCAGTCTTAAAACATGCGGCGCACCTGGAACTGCTGGAGGGAAGGGCACTGGAAGAAGCGGATGTAAATCGGGACGGCGCAGTGGACAGCAGGGACGCACTGATGATTTTGCAGTATGTAGCGAAGCTGATTCCGGTGGAAAATGAGGATATTTATGAATTTCCGGTTGTGACGGAAGCGCCGGAAACGGAGACTCCGGAAACAGAAGCACCGGGAACGGAGACTCCGGAAACAGAAACGCCGGGAACGGAGACTCCGGAAACAGAAGCGCCGGAAACGGAGACTCCGGAAACAGAAACGCCGGAAACGGCGGATTCGCAGCCGGAAACGCCGGAAATGGATGAAATATCGGCGCCGGCAGCATAAAATGGTTGACATCTTTTTATTTAGATTTTATAATTCAAAACAAATTGGCAGCCATATTTGTAGGATTGAAAAATATAAAAACGGCTTTACTGATTTTGAGTGGAGCCGTTTTATGTTTCATATGAAAAAAAGGAAAAGAGGTAGCAACATGAAAAACATGAAAAAGATCATGGCATTCGCACTTGCTGCAGTTCTGGCAGTATCCTGTCTGACAGGCTGCGGAAAAAGCGAAAGTAAAAAGAGCGCCTATTTTATCGGCGCGACAGGTCCTTTGACCGGCGACGCAATGTCCTACGGCGTTTCCGTCAACAGAGGCGCGCAGATCGCGGTAGATGAAATCAATGAAGCCGGCGGTCTGAACGGCGTGGAGTTTACTTATGAAATGAAGGATGACAAGGCAACCGCAGCCGACGCTTCTACAGGGTATGATTCTCTGTATGACGACGGTATGCAGGTTTCCATCGGCAGCGTAACTTCCGCATCCTGTGAAGCTTTCGCTTCCAAGGCAGCAGAGGATAATCTGTTCTTCATCACGCCTTCCGCATCGGCGGCCAGTGTCATTGAAAACAGATCCAATGCTTTCCGCGTCTGCTTCGGTGATCCCGACCAGGGTACACTTGCTGCAGAGGAGTTGTCTGAGAATTTTGAGAAGATCGGATGTATCTATGATACCAGCGATACCTATTCCACCGGTATCTGGGAAGCGTTTGACGAGGAAATGAAGAATCTGGGCACAGAGTATACGGTTTGTACGTTTGACGCGGATAACAAGAGAGATTTCTCCAGCCAGGTAGACACCCTGAAAGACTGCGATGTTATTTTCCTTCCGATTTATTATACGGAAGCCGGCCTGATTGCCAAAGCGTGCGCGGCCAAGGGCGTGGACGCCGAGATTTTCGGCTGTGACGGACTTGACGGCGTTGCGGAGCAGATCGATTCGACGGTGACCAACCGCATTCGTTACATCACTCCGTTTGATGTCAACAGCACCGATGAAAAGGTTGCGGCATTTGTTTCCAAATATGAGGATGCTTACGGCGAGAAGCCGGATCAGTTTGCGGCCGACGGCTATGATGCGGTTTATGCGATTTATCTTGCAATGGACGCGGCAGGCGTAAATGATGTGAAGATTTCCGCCAGCGATCTCTGTGATAAGATCGTAGAAGCGATTACAGATGATTCCTTCTCCTATGCCGGACTGACCGGTGACATGACCTGGGATGAAAGCGGCGCCTGCACGAAGGTTCCGGTTATTGTTGAACTGAGCAACTAAAAACGAATCGAAATTTCATATACTTTTACCGCATACGGCCGGAAAATTCCTTTCGGCCGTATGCGTAATTCGTGCCGATATGCAAGGCGCATGAAGGGTTTTCAGGGTTCTGCTCTTTGCATATCGATGCGAATCTGCCCGCAAAAAGCGCTGCAGCGCGCGAGAAACGAAGGGAGAAGCACATGAACATAGTAAGCGGCTTGATTAACGGTCTGAGTCTGGGTGCGATCTATGCACTGATTGCCCTGGGCTATACGATGGTGTACGGCATTGCGCGTATGCTGAATTTTGCCCACGGTGATATCATCATGGTGGGTGCTTATGCCATTTATTTTGCAGTGGGAATCAGTGACAACCCGGTGGTTTCCATTCTGGGATCCATTGTGTTTGCTATTCTGATATGTACGCTGATGGGTGTCATTACGGAAGGTCTGGCTTATCGGCCGCTGCGGGGGGCTTCTCCGCTGGCGGTACTGATTACGGCCATTGGCGTCAGCTATTTCCTGCAGGGAATCGCCCAGATGGCCTTCGGCGCAAAAGCGCTGCCCATCACGCTGCCGAATCTGGGAACGATACGTCTGTTTGGTACATCCATCAGTGTGGGTACGATTATTACCCTGATCCTGGGACTGATTCTGATGCTTGCCCTTACGCTGTTTGTCAAATATACGCGCACGGGCCGCGCAATGCTGGCCGTGTCTGAGGACAACGGCGCAGCGCAGCTGATGGGCGTCAATGTCAACCGGATTATCATGCTGACCTTTGCTATCGGTTCCGCGCTGGCGGCCTTTGCCAGTCTGTTTTATCTGTTTTCAATTCCGTCTGTGGATCCGAAGCTGGGATCCATGCCCGGTATCAAGGCATTTGCCGCGGCGGTTATCGGCGGCATCGGCTCCATTCCCGGTGCGGTGATCGGCGGCCTGCTGCTGGGACTGATTGAAAACGTCTGTAAAACGGTTCCGGGTCTGAGCCAGTATACCCTGGCAATTGAGTTCGGAATCCTGATTCTGATGCTGCTGATCCGGCCCATCGGCATCCTCGGCAAGAAGAGGAGGGTGAAGGTCTGATGAAACAGTATCTGAAAAATATCAAACAATCCTTTAAACTGAAAAAAAGTCTGAATTATTTTGTGATCGCGGCGTTTCTGATTGCTATGATCGGTCTGGACGCAGGGGGAATGCTGGGACGTTCCACCGTCGGCATTCTTTCCAGGATCGCCTATTGTATTATCCTGGCGGTTTCGCTGAATCTGGTAGTCGGATTTCTGGGAGAACTGTCCTTAGGCCACGCTGGTTTTATGTGCGTCGGCGCCTATGTGGGTTGTTTCTGCGCAAATCTGCTGCACAAGAGCATTGCCAGCGATTTGCTGGTGCTGATCATTGCCATGCTCATCGGCGGCGCGACAGCTGCCGTTTTCGGCTTTATTGTGGGACTTCCGGCGCTGCGGCTCCGGGGGGATTATCTGGCCATTGTAACGCTTGCCTTTGGTGAAATCGTGCGGAACATTTTCAACGGATGGGATGCTTTCGGCGGCGCCATGGGACTCGGTACGAAACCCTATGATGCGCATTCGCTGTTTATCGTCGCTTTCATCGTCGTACTGTTTGTCCTGATGGTCTGTCAGAACCTGATCCGCAGCAAGCACGGCCGCGCCATTACGGCAATCCGTGATAATGAAATCGCGGCAAAGGCCATGGGCATCAACGTCACCTATTATAAACTGTTTGTATTTACCATCGCCGCGTTTTTCGCAGGCGTAGCCGGGGTGATCTACGGACATTCCGTTTCCATTATCCGGCAGGATTATTTTACCTATAACTATTCCATCGACTACCTGGTCATGGTTGTTCTGGGCGGTATGGGCAGCATGAACGGCTCCATCATCGCGGCGTCATTGATTACGTATATCAATGTCTGGCTGCAGAATATGCTGACCGGCGACCTGGCGGGCATCAAGCAGCCGATTTACGCGCTGATTCTGATTGCGGTGGTTATGTTCAACAACGCGCCGGCACTGAAGCCGTTTAAAGAAAGATTCAATCTTCGGAATCTCTGGGATCTGATTTTCAGGTCGCGGCGCAAACCGGAAGTCATCAAAGACGATGCTGCCGAATGGAACCGGATCGAGACGAAAATCAAGATCGACGATCTGCTGTCTGTGGAGGTGCCGCCGAACAAGGCCAATACTCCGGATAAACCCCAAAAGGACGGCGCCGCAGCCAAACCGAAGAAGGGAGGCAAATGAGATGTCTGATATTATGCTGAAAACAGAAAACTTAGGAATCTCCTTCGGCGGTCTGAAAGCGGTGGACAACGTCAATCTGGAAGTGAAAAAGAAACAGTTTTATGGACTGGTGGGGCCCAACGGCGCCGGTAAAACCACGGTGTTTAACATCCTGACGGGCGTATATCAGCCCACCACCGGAAAATTTTATCTGGACGGCACCGAGTTAAACGGCAAGAGCCAGGAGACCATTAACCATATGGGCATCGCCCGGACCTTCCAGAATATCCGGCTGTTCAGCAACATGAGCGTCATTCGAAACGTGCTGGTGGGACTGCACAATCAGAAGGAATTCCGCTGCAGTCCGTTTACAAGTATGTTCCGTATGCCGGGACATTATGATTCCGAAATCCGGATGCGTGAAAAGGCAAAGGAAATCCTGCGCATTTTTGATCTGGAAGAGGAGAGGAACAATCTTTCCTGCAACCTGCCCTACGGCAAACAGAGAAAGCTGGAAATTGCCCGGGCGCTGGCCACCAATCCCAAGCTGCTTTTGCTGGACGAACCCGCGGCGGGCATGAATCCGAATGAAACGAAAGAACTGATGGATATCATTAAATTTATCCGTGACAAATACGAAGTAACGATTCTGCTGATTGAGCATGACATGAAATTCGTCTCCGGCATTTGCGATGAAATTACGGTTCTGAATTTCGGAACCGTACTGGCGCAGGGTGACACGAAAACGGCGCTGAATGATCCGGAAGTCATCAGAGCGTATATCGGAGGATAGGAAAATGGCATTATTGGAAGTAAAGGATCTGGAAGTCTATTACGGCGTGATCCGCGCGCTGAAGGGTATCAGCTTTGAGGTCAGCAAAGGGGAGATCGTTACGCTGATCGGTGCCAACGGTGCGGGCAAAACCACCATTATGCAGAGTGTCATCGGCCTGATTCCCGCACGGGCGGGCACGGTAATTTATAACGGAACGGACATTACCAGGCTTCCCTGCCACAAGGTGGTTGGCCTTGGCATGACCCAGGTGCCGGAGGGCCGGCGGGTATTTCAGGAACTTTCCGTTCACGACAATCTGCTGATGGGGGCTTACAGCAGCAAAGACAAAAAACAGATCAAAAAAGATGTGGAGCGTATCTGCCAGTGGTTCCCCCGGCTGGGCGAACGGCTGACACAGATCGCCGGCACGCTGTCCGGCGGCGAGCAGCAGATGCTGGCCATGGGCAGGGCAATGATGTCGCATCCGGATCTGCTGATGCTGGATGAACCTTCTATGGGACTTTCACCGCTGCTGGTGGATGAAGTGTTTGAAATCATTCAGGAGTTTCGAAAGGACGGAACCACGATTCTTCTGGTAGAGCAGAACGCGGGAAAATCCCTTGCGATTTCCGACCGTGCCTATGTGCTGGAAAACGGACGGATCGTACTTTCCGGCACCGGAAAAGAACTGATGGAAAGTGAAGAAGTAAAGAAAGCTTATCTCGGCGGTTGATGCCGGCAGACACGAAGGAAACCCGTAAGGCTGTGTCAGAACAGTTTTACGGGTTTTTTAACGGGTCAGTTTTCCTGACGCAGAATTTCTTTTTTCAGACGTTTCATGATTTTCTTTTCCAGTCTGGAAATATAGGACTGGGAAATGCCCAGCAGGTCCGCCACTTCCTTCTGGGTCAGATCCCTGCCGTCTGTCCGGCCGATGCCGAAGCGCAGAGAAATGATGGTGCGTTCCCGTTCGGAAAGGCAGTTAATGGCGTCCCGCAGCATGGAGTATTCGGTTTCTTCTTCGATATTGCGGGAAATGACGTCTTCATCCGTTCCCAGAATATCAGACAGCAGCAGTTCGTTGCCGTCCCAGTCAATGTTTAAGGGCTCGTCAATGGAAACCTCCAGCCGGGTCTTCTGGCTGTGCCGCAGGTACATCAGAATTTCATTTTCGATACACCGGGAGGCATAGGTGGCCAGCTTGATGTTTTTTGTGGGATTAAAGGTATTGATGGATTTGATAAGCCCGATGGTGCCGATGGAAATGAGATCTTCCACGCCCACGCCGGTATTGTCGAATTTTCTGGCAATATAAACGACGAGGCGGAGATTGTGTTCGATCAGCGTGCTTTTGGCATTTTCACTGCCTTCCGCTTCCAGACGTTCGATCATCCGGGCTTCCGTGTCCGGTTCCAGCGGTGCGGGCAGCACGTCGGAACCGCCGATGTAATGGATTTCATCCTCCCGGGGCAGCAGAAAAAAGGTCTGCAGCGCATTGATGACGGGAAATCCGAGGACATTTTTCAGACTGACAGCATTCATGGTTTTCTCTCCGTTTGTTTTATAAATATTTCCGGACTGACGATCATCTGATATGCGTCTGCAGGAGAAAGCGGATAGGGGCTGATACCCACCGGCGCATCCTGCAGCAGCGTTTCGCTGCCTCTGTATTCTATGTACAGAAACGGGACGTACATTACTTTCAGCGTTCCGTTTTCACAGCCCAGACTGTGAAACGCAACATCATGACAATCGTAGGCGGATGCCGGCGCCGGAAGCGCCTGCGCATGGATGATGGAAACAGGCAGACCGCTTGGAGGATCTTTCAGCAGATTTCCGGTGTCCACCAGGGCACGCAGCGTTTTGGTCTGTTCGGAAATCCGGATGCGGACATCGGCATATTTGCGGATGCGTTTTTTCAGCCGCCGTAAGATGGCAAAACCGGCGGCAAGCAGCAGCCATGCGATAAAAAACAGCAGCGCGGGCGGCACTGCGGGAAGCCTGCTGCTGACGGCGGAAATGATGCCGCCGAGGATAAATGCTACGGTGTAGGTGCAGAGCAGCAGATGAAAAAAAACGGTTCCGGTCTTCGGCCGGAAAGCCGTAAAAAGCATGACAGCGCATAAAAAAAGGCCGAACAGCAGATTCACAAACAAAGCGTCTGCCGGCAGAAGGAACGCGGCGGCGGTGGAAAACACAGCACCGGCAGCTGCACCGTAAAAGAGTCTGCGGGCGGACACAGGTCTGTGTACCAGTTTGCTTACGGCATACAGGATCATATAATCCCGGATCCATTCGGTCAGAAATAAAATGTCCGCATACATGTTCCATGTCCCTTCTGTAAAAGCATTATAGTTTTTGAAAATTCAGAAAAATGTCAAAAGCGGGAAGCAAAAACGGAAAATTCATAGATTTTTATTGACAAAATGTTTGCAAAGCAGACAAAAATCGGTTTCATCCGGCAGCGCCTGCGTCCTTGCAGCGCATTTGCACAAAAATGGATTGTTTGCGCACCGGGATTGTGATAAAACAGTTATAGATGCAGAAAGAATTACATATGTCTGCAGGAAATGAAACGACAAGGAGAAATCAGATGAGAACAAGCGGAATCCTGATGCCGGTATTTTCGCTGCCGTCTCCATACGGCATCGGTACCTTTGGCAGAGAAGCCTATGCGTTTGCAGATTTTTTAAAAAAGGCAGGGCAGCGGTACTGGCAGATACTTCCATTAAACCCAACCAACTACGGAGATTCCCCCTACCAGTCTTTTTCCTCTGCGGCAGGAAATCCCTATTTTATCGATCTGGATATGCTGCAGGAGGAGGGACTGCTGCAGAAATCGGAATACGAGCATGTGGATTTCGGTACAGACCGTACCAGCGTGGATTACGGAAAGCTGTATGAAAACCGTTACCGGGTACTGCGGATCGCCTTTGCCCGTTTCCGGCAGGCCATACCGGAGGCTTTTCACCGGTTCTGTGCGAAACATGAAGACTGGCTGCCGGAATACGCCCTGTTTATGGCGTTAAAAGATGCGGGCGGCGGCGTCAGCTGGCGGGAATGGGATGAAAAGCTGCGGTTCAGGGATCCGGAAACCCTGCGGCAGGCCCGGGAAGATTATCAGGAGGACATTCTGTTTTATGCGTTTCTGCAGTATGTCTTTTTCAAACAATGGACAAAGCTTAAAGTATACGCCAATCAAAACGGAATCAAAATGATCGGCGATATGCCCATCTATGTGGCGGACGACAGTGTGGATGTGTGGGCGAACCCTAAGCAGTTTGATCTGGACGGGGATTTGCTGCCAAAAGTGGTTGCAGGCTGTCCGCCGGACGCGTTTTCGGCAGACGGACAGCTCTGGGGCAGCCCGGTGTATGACTGGGAACGGATGCGAAAGGAAGCACAGCCCTATTCCTGGTGGCGCAATCGGGTGAAACGGGCGTTTGCCATGTATGATGTGATTCGCATCGATCATTTCCGGGGATTCGAATCCTTCTATTGTATTCCCTATGGAGAAAAGACAGCCAGACGGGGCAGCTGGCGCAAAGGCCCCGGCATGGAACTGATCCGCGCGCTGCAGGAAGATTACGGAAATGCACTGCCCATCATCGCCGAAGATCTGGGCTTTTTGACGCCGGAAGTGAAGAAACTGCTGAAGGACAGCGGTTTCCCCGGCATGAAGGTATTGCAGTTCGCATTTTCGGGGGATCCGGAAAGCGATTATCTGCCCCACAATTATGAAAGAAACTGCGTTGTCTATACCGGCACCCATGACAATGATACGATTATGGGCTGGATGGATACCGCTGGACCCCATGAAGTGGAGAATGCAAAGCGGTATATGCATTTTGAGGGCAGCGGCGGCTTCAACTGGGCAATGATTCGTCTTGCCATGATGTCTGTGGCGGATACGGCGGTATTCATGATGCAGGATTTTATGGGCCTGGGCAAAGAAGCCCGCATCAATACGCCATCCACGCTGGGCGGAAACTGGAACTGGCGGATTTTGCCGGGCTGCACCAACGACTGGCTGGCAAAAATTATACGTGACTGCTGTATGATTTACGGCAGATGTGTAAAACATACAGAAGGAAAAGAAGAACAGAGGAACGGATCATGAAGGATGGATTGATAAAGACCGCGGCGGCAGCGGTGGAAATTTCGGTTGCGGATGTTAGAAGCAATGCCCGCAGGATCATTGAAAAGATAGAGGGTGCGGATGCGCAGAAAATCAATCTGCTGGTGCTGCCGGAGCTTTGTCTCACCGGCTATACCTGCGGAGATCTGTTCTTTTCGGAACGTCTGCTTTCGGAAAGCAATCAGGCGCTGGAAGAAATTGCCGCAGCCACAAAAGGATTGTATCCGGTTACAGTGCTGGGGGCACCCCTTGCGGTCTGCGGAAAACTGTACAACTGCGCGGTGGTGCTGCACGACGGAAAGATTCTGGGCGCGGTACCGAAAATGCGGATTCCCAATTACGGAGAATTTTACGAGAAGCGGCATTTTGCCGCAGGAGATACCCTGGGCCGGGATGCATCGGTACAAATCGGCGGAGAAACTTTCCCCGTTTCCTCCCGGCTGCTGTTCCAGAATAAAAAAATGACAGACTACTGTTTCGGCATTGAGATTTGCGAAGATCTCTGGGCGGCGGAGACTCCTTCCGCGGCGCTGTGTCAGGCAGGGGCGGTGCTGATCGCAAATCCTTCCGCCTCCGATGAGCTGATCGGAAAGTCACAGTATCGGAAACTTCTGGTTTCCGCCACCAGCGCGCGTCTGCTGTGCGGATATATTTACGCCTCTTCGGACAGCAGTGAATCCACGCAGGATATGGTCTATTCCCGGCACGCGCTGATCTGTGAAAACGGGAAACTGCTGGCGGAAAACAAAGCCTTTGAAGAAAATGCCTATACGGTTACGGAAATCGATATACAGCATTTGATGGCGGAGCGGCGAAAGAACACCAGTTTTGCCGTAGCCGTACCGGAGGAATACTGCAGAATCGGCTTTGCACAGGAACTGCGGGAAACGACGATTACCCGGTTGATTGAAAAAAATCCCTTTGTCCCGGACGACAGAGAGGATGTCCGGACGAGAGCGGAATCTATTCTGGCGATTCAGTCTCAGGGACTGAAAAAACGGCTGGAACACACAAAAGCCAAATCTGCAGTCATCGGCGTATCCGGCGGACTGGACAGCACGCTGGCGCTGCTGGTGGCCGTCCGGGCCATGGCGCTTTGCCATCGCCCGCTGACGGATGTGATTGCGGTGACCATGCCCTGTTTCGGCACCACCAGGCGCACCAAGTCCAATGCGGTGCGGCTTTGCGAGGAACTGGGGGTTACGCTGAAGGAAATCGATATCACAAAAAGCGTTCTTTCCCATTTTGCGGACATCGGACAGGATCCGAAGACCTATGACGTGATCTTCGAAAATGCCCAGGCTCGGGAACGGACTCAGGTACTGATGGATCTGGCCAATATGTATGGCGGACTGGTCATCGGAACAGGGGACCTTTCGGAACTGGCGCTGGGCTGGGCCACCTACAACGGAGACCATATGTCCATGTACGGGGTCAATGCTTCCGTGCCGAAAACGCTGGTTCGCTACATCGTACATTATGAATCGATCCGTTACGGCGGCGCCATCGGCGAAATTCTGGAGGATATTCTGGATACGCCGGTATCGCCGGAACTGCTGCCGGTGTCCGAGCAGGGGGAAATGACCCAGAAAACGGAGGATCTGGTGGGGCCTTACGAACTGCACGATTTCTTCCTCTATCATATGCTGCGGTTTTCCGAAACGCCGGCAAAAATTCTGCGGCTGGCAAAAATCGCTTATCAGGGGGTTTATCCGAAGGACGTCATTCTGCACTGGCTGCAGGTGTTTATCCGCCGGTTTTTTGCCCAGCAGTTCAAACGCTCCTGTATTCCGGACGGCCCGAAGGTAGGTTCCGTGACCCTTTCACCCAGAGGCGACTGGCGGATGCCTTCCGATGCATCGGCCGCGATCTGGCTTTCACAGCTGGAAGGCGAATGATTTTTCTTTCTGCAAACTGAATATTTCCCGGAAATTGTGTCCAAGCTATTTATGAAAACATAAACAGGGAGGACAGATCATGGCATTGTGCAAGGTGGAAATCTGCGGTGTCAATACCTCCAGACTGCCGGTGCTGAAGGACGAGGAAAAAGAGCAGCTGCTGCGCCGCATCAAAGAAGGCGACGAGGCGGCGCGGGAAACCTTCATCCACGGAAACCTCCGGCTGGTATTGAGCGTGATTAAACGATTTCCAAATACAAATGAGAATGCCGATGATTTATTTCAGATTGGATGCATAGGACTGATTAAGGCGATTGATAACTTTGACATCAGCCTGAACGTAAAGTTTTCTACCTATGCGGTCCCGATGATAATCGGGGAGATACGAAGGTTTTTAAGAGACAACAACGCAATCCGGGTGAGCCGTTCGCTGCGGGATACGGCGTACAAGGCCATCTATGCCAGAGAAAATATTATGAAAAACAGTCAGCGGGATCCGACGGTTTCTGAAATTGCGGAAGAAATCGGCCTGCCGAAGGAGGATGTGGTTTACGCGCTGGACGCCATACAGACGCCGGTCAGTCTGTACGATCCGGTGTATTCCGAAAGCGGCGATACGCTGTACGTCATGGATCAGATCAGTGACAAAAAGAACAAAGAGGAATCCTGGGTAGAGGAAATCTCTTTGGAAGAAGCGATGAAAAAGCTCAGCGAACGGGAGCGGCACATCATCGATCTGCGGTTTTATGAAGGCAAAACCCAGATGGAGGTGGCAAAGGAAATCGGCATCAGTCAGGCGCAGGTTTCCCGGCTCGAAAAAAACGCGCTGAAATTCATGAAGCGTTTTCTGACCATCTGAGATCAGGAACATATCCTGCGGGAATGCATACTGTAATACCGGAAGACAAAAAGAGGCCGGCGGCTATGAGAATCTGTGAGCTGAGGAACAAGGAAGTCATCAATATCTGCGACTGCAGAAAGCTGGGGTTTGTGGAGGACGTGAACATTGATCCCTGTACGGGCTGCGTCAAAGAACTGATCGTTCCGGAACATAGCCGCCTGTTTTGTTTGTTTCAGGAAGAATTTGAATACGTGATTCCCTGGTGCTGCGTCCGGCAGCTGGGAGAGGATATCGTTCTGGTGGAAGTCAAAACAAAAGAAGTGCGGAAAGTCTGCAACAGCGTTTGACACTGTTTATCAATCTGTGTTATCATTTTAAAAGTATGGTTTTCAGGAGGATAAAGCGATGAGGTGTCCGTTTTGCGGAAAGGAAAATACGAAAGTCATTGATTCAAGACCTGTGGAGGACGTCAATTCCATCCGGCGCCGCAGGGTCTGCGATGTCTGCGGAAAACGCTTTACCACGTATGAAAAAATTGAAACCATTCCGCTGATCGTGATCAAAAAGGACAATAACAGAGAACAGTACGACCGTTCCAAGATTGAGTCCGGGGTTTTACGCGCCTGTCACAAGCGGCCGGTATCGGCAAAGCAGATCATCAGTCTGGTCAACGACGTGGAAACCGAACTTTTCAATATGGAAGTGCGGGAAATCCCGTCTACCGTGATCGGCGAGATCGTTATGAATAAATTAAAAGATCTGGAGGCAGTGGCTTACGTGCGCTTTGCCTCGGTTTACAGAGAATTCAAAGACGTAAATACTTTTATGGAAGAACTGAAAAAACTGCTGAAATAAACAAAGGAAGAAAAAATTATGGCGACATTACTGGAACAGTGGCGGGAAGCCGCTTACGCACAGGATCAGAATACAAAAGAAGCAAAAAAATTCTGGAAAGATTATTTTGCAAAAGAAAAGGAAATCTACCGGCAGCTGCTGTCGCAGCCGGATGCACCGGTCAAGGGCAGCGTCAAAGCGCTGGCGGAGCAGTTTGATATCGATCTGATGACCATGACGGGATTTCTGGACGGCATCAACGACAGTCTGAAAAAAGAGAACAATGTCGAAAAGATGACGGAAAAAACTACGGTCAGCTTAGACTATGATCCCGAAAAGCTGTATTGGCACATGGTGGAAGCAAAAGCCGACTGGCTGTATGAGCTTCCGGAATGGGATACACTGCTTTCCGAGGAGAAACGCCGGGAGCTTTACATGGACCAGAAGCATTCCGGAACGGTCCGGAAGGAAGCGAAAGTCGGAAGAAACGATCCCTGTCCCTGCGGCAGCGGTTTGAAATATAAGAAATGCTGCGGCAAGTAGGAAGGCTTATGCGAAGCATAATTGGAATGCCTTCCTACGACTTGGCAGGGGCGCCCAAGTGGGCGCGCGTGCCGTTACCTTAGCAGGAAGGCTTATGCGAAGCAAACTTTCAATGCCTTCCTACGACTTGGCAGGGGCGCCCAGGTGGGCGCGCGTGCCGTTACCTTAATAGAGGAGGAAGGCCATTATGGGGAAATATTTCGGAACAGACGGAATCAGAGGCGAGGCAAATGTCAGTCTGAATGTTTCGACGGCGTTTCAGATCGGTAAATTTCTGGGCTGGTATTACGGAAACGGAAAACCATGCAGAATTGTGATTGGCAAGGACGCGAGACGAAGCAGCTATATGTTTGAGCAGGCTTTGGCAGCAGGACTGGTATCTACCGGTGCGGATGCCTATTTTCTGCATGTAACCACGACGCCTTCAGTTTCTTATGCGGTACGCACAGAGGATTTTGCCTGCGGTATTATGATTTCCGCAAGCCACAATCCCTATTATGACAATGGCATCAAGCTTTTGAACGGCTACGGAGAAAAGCTGGAAGAAAGCGTGATTGAAAAAATCGAGCAGTACATTGACGGACAGTTTGAGATTCCCTATGCCAAACGGGACTGTATCGGCAAGGTTGTGGATTTCAGCGCCGGCCGGAACCGTTATATTGGACATCTGATTTCCATACCCACCAAATCCTTCAAAGGCGTGCGTGTGGGCTTAGACTGTGCTAACGGAAGCGCGTCTTCCATTGCGAAAAACGTGTTTGATACCCTTGGCGCGAAAACCTATGTGATCAACGATACGCCGGACGGTACCAATATCAACAGCAACTGCGGTTCCACGCATATGGAGGGACTTTGCCAGCTGGTCAGAAACGAAGGACTGGATATCGGATTCGCCTATGACGGGGACGCCGACCGCTGTCTCTGCGTGGACAGCCACGGAGAAGTGATTTCCGGCGACGGCATTCTCTATGCCGCCGGGAAATATTTAAAGAGTAACGGCAGACTGCAGAATGATACGGTGGTGACCACGGTGATGTCCAACTACGGACTATACAAAGCCTTTGACGAAGAGGGCATTCGCTATGAGATTACGCCGGTGGGCGATAAATATGTCTATGAATCCATTCAGAAAAACAATTACAGTCTGGGCGGAGAGCAGTCCGGACATATCATTTTCAGCAGATTCGCCAATACCGGCGACGGCATTCTGACCTCGCTGATGGTCATGGACATGATGATTGCTTCGAAAAAACGAATTGAAGATATGGTTAAGGGATTTACCGTTTATCCGCAGGTACTGAAAAATGTCACGGTCAGCGACAAGACGGCGGCGATGGAAGACCCCGATGTGCAGGCCGCGATTGAAAAAGAAGCGAAGCGGCTGGGACAGGATGGCAGAATCCTGGTACGGGCCAGCGGAACGGAGCCTCTGGTTCGTGTCATGGTTGAGGCCGGAACGGAAGAAATCTGCGAAAACAGCGTAGATGAAGTTATATTTGTCCTCCGTAAAAAAGGACACATTACAGTTTAAAACGGCGGACGCGTGCCGCTACATATTATATGGAGGAAGGCAAATGAAATGCCTGATACTGGCCGGAGGCAGCGGCGACAGTCTCTGGCCCTTGTCCAGAAAGAATTACCCCAAACAATTTATGGATATTCATCAGAATCGTTCCTCACTGCAGGAGACTGTAGTGAGGAATCTTCCCTTTTGCGACGAATTCCTGATTTCCACCAGCCTGTCCTATCATTTTATTGTAGACGGGCAGATGAAAGCGTTTCAGGGACTGATCTACCGCTGCTTTCTGGAAGCGCGTCCCGCGGGTACCGCGGCAGCGGTGGCGCTTGTGTGTATGCTGTCCAATCCGACGGAGCTGATTCTGGCAGTGTCCGCCGATATCCTGGCGGGGGACAAGCATTATCAGGAAGCGGTGCTGAAGGCAAAAGAGGCGGCCAAGCAGGGAAATATCGTAGTATTTGCGGCGCCTGCCCGGCAGGATACTTCGGCGGTAAGCTATATGACCTGCAGTGGAGAAGAGGTCACCGGCTTTTTTGTCCGGCCGGATCGGGAAACGGCAAAACGGCTGATGGAAGAAAATGCCCTGTTTCATACCGGCATGACCCTGTTTTGCGCAGGGGATATGCTGCGCGCCTTACAGACACAGCAGCCCGGACTGTATGCGGCCTGCGAAGAAATTGTCAGAAACACCAAGCGAGGACTGGATACGATTCAGTTTTCCGCGCCGCTGATGGAAACGCTGCCCCAGCTGTCTCTGGAAGAAGCGGTACTGCAGCATTTGCATGGACTGAAAGCGGTCAACGCCGCATTTTCCTGGAAGAGCATTGACCGTTTTGACGATATCGTTTTTGAAAATCATCCGTTGATCTTAAGGAATTGTGAAAATGTCAGCATTGTCAATGCGGCGGACCGGCATCTGGTGGTGGCGGACGGCGTCAAAGATCTGACCATCGTACATACACAGGACGTAACCCTGATCGGGAAACCGCAGGAGACGGACCGGATCCGCACACTGGCGGCGGATTACGGCGCAAAATATCCGTCCTATTTCAACGATCATAAAGTGCTCTATTATCCTTACGGCACCCAGGAAGTTCTGGTGGAGGATTCCGGCTATGTCGTAAAAAAAAGCGTGATCTATCCGGGACATACCATTGCAGAACACCGGCATACCGGGCGGCGGGAGCACTGGGTGATTACCGAGGGAGAAGCGCTTCTGACGGTGGACGGCACGTCTTTCTCCAGGAAAGCGGGAGAAAGCGCCGATATCGGCGACGGCATTTTCCATAAAATAGAAAATACCGCCGAAGTGCCGGTCACCATTATCCGCACCATTACCGGAAAGATTGAAAAAGACCGGAAAGAATTGTCGTCGCGGCAGAGTACCTCCGGTCATATGCAGTTTCCCAATATCGTAAAGCTTTCACCGGCGTTTCAGGATTATATCTGGGGCGGCAGCCGGATCCGGACGGAACTTCAGAAAAAAACCGATCTGGAACGGGTGGCGGAAAGCTGGGAGCTGTCCGCTCATGAGGACGGCCAGTCGGTGATTGCAGAAGGCAGATACAAGGGAATGCGGTTCGGAAAATATCTGGAACGCATCGGCAGAGAAAGCTGGGGCTGGAAGGCGGCACAGATGCCGCGTTTCCCGCTGCTGATCAAATTTCTGGACGCCGCGGCGCCCCTGTCTTTGCAGGTACATCCGGACGATGAATACGCATTGTCCAATGAAGGCGAATACGGAAAATATGAAATGTGGTACATTCTGGAGGCAAAGGAAGGCGCAAAGATCTATCGCGGATTTTCCCGGCCTGCCGGAAAGGAGGAAATCCGGGAACGGATCCGAAACGGCAGCATACTGGAAATTCTGAATGAAGTGCCGGTGAAAAGCGGGGACACGGTATGGATCGAGCCCGGCTGCGTGCATGCGCTGGGAGACGGCGTGCTGCTGTGTGAAATTCAGCAGAATTCCAACAGCACCTATCGGCTGTACGATTACGGAAGACCGGACAGCTTTCTGCACAAACGACCGCTGCACATTGAAAAAGCGCTGGATGTGATCGGCTGCGCCGGCGGAAATTTTGAAACCAGCGCGGACCGGGAATGTAAGTCCTATGACGGATATCAGGTGCAGAAGCTGGGCAGCTGCAAATATTTTGTCAGCAGTCTGTATGAAACCTGGGACCAGGCAGTGATCGATGTGGATGAGGCGTCCTTTGTTTCCGTGCTGTTTATTGAGGGGGAAGGCACGATCAGCGACGGAACCACGAAGCTGACATTTCAGAAGGGCAGCAGCTTTTTCCTGAAAGCGGGCAAATACAGCGTGGCGATTCAGGGAAAGAGCAAATGCCTGGTCACACATGTTTAAACAGAAAAGTATCGAAATCCAGGGATTTCGGTACTTTTTTCTTGACAGAGAAAGAAATCCGTGGTATAAATAATTCAACATATGAATAAGTGTTCATATATTGAAACGGAGGTGGATTCTTTTGCAGGAACATATGGCGGAACGCTGCGATTATATCTGCGTGCACGAGGATCTGGTACAGAAGGTTGCCGAACTGCTCCCGGAAGAGGAACAGCTGTACGATCTGGCGGATTTTTTTAAAGTTTTTGCGGATACGACGCGGATCAAGATTCTGTTTGTCCTGTTTGAATCGGAAGTATGCGTCTGCGACCTTGCGCGGCTGCTGGGCATGAACCAGTCGGCCATTTCGCATCAGCTGCGGATTTTGAAACAATCCAAGCTGGTGAAAAACAGGCGCGACGGCAAGACCGTTTTCTATTCCCTGGCGGACGATCATATCAAGTCTATCCTGGGACAGGGCATGGAGCATATTAATGAGTAGAAAAAGGAGAAAAACGATGCGAAAAGAAATTATGGTAAAGGACATCGACTGTCCCAACTGTGCGGCAAAGATTGAACGAAAGATACAGAAGCTGGAGCATGTGGACGCGGCTTCTTTGAATTTTATCGGAGAACTGCTGACCATTGAAGCGGCAGAAGAACATATGAAGGCGGTTCTGGAACAGGCGAAAGAGATCATTTATGATGTGGAACCGGATGCGGTGATTGACTATTGAGGCGGAAAATGAGATGAAAAGCGAAATTCTGAACGCGAAAATGAAAAAGCGTCTGAAACGAATTCTGATCGGTCTGGCGCTGTTTTGCATCCTGATTGTCGTCGGACTCTGCGGCGTTTACGATCTGCTGGAAGCGCGGATCGGTATGCGCAATACGGAAAATATCCGGCTGATTCTGTCGCTGCTGATTTATCTGGCAGTGGGGCATGACATTCTGATAAAGGCGCTGCGCAATTTGAGAAAAGGCCAGTGGATGGACGAAATCTTTCTGATGGTGGTGGCCTCCCTCGGCGCTTTTGTACTGGGGGAATATGATGAGGCCATTGCCGTGGTGCTGTTTTATGAAACCGGCGAATTTTTCCAGGACTATGCGGTCAAAAAGTCCAGAAAGTCCATTTCCGAACTGATGGATGTGCGTCCCGTGTCCGCCAATCTGAAGACGCCGGAGGGAATCAGAAAAATTTCGCCGGATGAAGTAAATCCCGGGGATATTCTGGTAATTTTGCCAGGCGAAAAAATCCCGGTAGACGGGGTTGTGGTCAAGGGCGAAAGCAGCATCGACAAGAAGGCCATGACCGGGGAAAGCGTGCCCTTTCCGGCGGAGTGCGGAGACGAACTGCTGTCGGGCTGTATTAACCTGAACGCGGTACTGGAAATGAAGGCGACGGTGCGGTATGCGGATTCTACCGTATCCCGGGTTCTGCAGCTGATGCAGCAGCAGGGACGAAACAAGGCGAAGACAGAAGAATTCATTTCCCGCTTTGCCCGTTATTATACACCCTCGGTAGTGATTCTGGCTGTGCTGATCGCGCTGATTCCTTCGCTGATCTTCCGCGGGCAGACACAGACCTGGATTTACCGCGCCCTGACGTTTCTGGTTATATCCTGCCCCTGCGCGCTGGTGCTTTCGGTGCCCCTTGGTTTTTTCGGCGGGATTGGCGGCGCTTCCAACTGCGGCATTTTGATTAAGGGCGCCGGATTTATCGAGCGGCTGAGCGGACTGGATACCATTGTATTTGATAAAACCGGCACGCTGACGAAGGGCAGTTTTGAGGTGGTCCGTGTGGATGCTGTCGGGGATCGAGACAGGGTACTTCGTATGGCGGCGGCCTGTGAACAGTTTTCCACCCATCCGATTGCGGTGTCGATTCGAACCGCGGCGGCAGGCATGGAACTGCCCCGGGCAGAGCAGGTACAGGAACTTTCCGGCCTGGGCATTTCGGCGCAAATTGACGAAAAACCGGTACTTCTGGGCAACCGGAAGCTGATGCTGTCCCATCAGATCACCTTGCCGGAGGTGGAAGAAGACGCAGCCTGCACCATGCTGTATGTGGCGTATAATGGCGCTTATCTCGGTGTGATTTTTGTAGCGGATACCATCAAAGACAACGCAAAGGAAACACTGGAGCAGTTAAAACGCGCCGGCGTCACAAATATGGTGATGCTCACCGGCGACCGGAAAGAAAGCGCGAAGGCTGTGGCAGATATGCTTGGAATCACACAGTGCTATGCGGAACTGCTGCCCCAGGATAAAGTGGACATAGGTAAAAAAATAGCGGATAATGAAGCAAAGAAACGATACACCGCATTTGTCGGGGACGGGATCAACGACGCACCGGTGCTGGCCGGCGCGGACGTGGGCATTTCCTTCGGCGGCATTGGTTCGGATGCCGCGGTGGAAGCCTCCGATGTCGTTATTATGAACGATGATCTGAGCAGAATCCCGCTGGCGGTAACTTTGTCCCGCAAAACCATGCGGATTGTGCGGGAAAACATTGCTTTTGCACTGGGCGCAAAGACGGCTGTGCTGGTGCTGTCCGCCTGCGGCATCACTTCGATGTGGCTTGCAGTCATCGCGGATGTGGGCGTCTGTATGATTGCGGTGCTGAACGCATTGCGGACCATTCGGGTCAATGACAGATATCTGGCAGGATAGACAGTCTGGATTATCATTATACACAAAAAAAACAAGCATTTTGTGTAAAAAGTGTGTATTGATAAACCTGTAAAAAAATCTTATTATAGTTTTAGTCTTTAGAAAGGAGGAAACTATGAAAAAGAGAATCATAGCATTATTGATTTTTGCAGTTTTAGCCTGTCTTGTCTTTGCCGGCTGTAAGAAAAAAAGCGGCGGCGACGATTCCGACGTGGAAGCTTGGGACAAGAACGTAACTGTATCGTGGTGGATGGTTGGCGGAACGGATACCTACTATACCTACTACTGGAAGGAAATGAAGTCCTTGCAGGAAATCCAGAAGCGCACCAATATCACCATAGATTTTCAGATGGCGATTAACTATGATGCATATCTTCCGATGATGACGGCCAAGACCTATCCGGATATCATTACAGCGAAGAATCTGGAACGCTATACAGGACGTATGGCAGGTATGCATGACGACGGTGTATCTCTTGAATTAAACGGTTACATGGATGAGTACATGCCGAACTTCAAGGCACTGTTGGAGGAGTACCCGGATCTGGGTCGTGACATCAGACTTGACGGAGGTGTTTATACATATCTGAGTACCTTCTATGATGTCAATGATGAGATTCAGAGAGCGCTGACCTCTGAATACGGTCTGGTTATCCGTCAGGACTGGCTGGATTCCGTAGGCGAGGATGTTCCTGAAGATATGGAAGACTGGTACAGAGTTCTCAAGGCATTCAAGCAGCAGGATCCGAACGGAAACGGTGATGCAGATGAAGAGCCGTACATCGCATGTTCTTCAGGCTGGAAGTATTTCCTTCCTGCTTATGGCATTGACGATGATCCTTCCATCATGGATGGCAAGGTTGTATTCGGTTATATGACCGATAACTATAAAGAGTATCTGACCGAGATGAACAAGTGGTATACCGAAGGACTGATCTACTACATGTTCGATAAGACTTCTCTTGAGAATCAGAGAGATCGTGTAACCGGCAACTTCGCAGGCGCATGGAAGGGCGGCGTTACGGACTTCGACGAAGACGATGCAAGTTCGTTCCTGGCTGTTCTGAAAGAGAAGGCACCCGGCGTTAAATTCTCACCCTGTCCGTGGCCGAAGACCGCAGACGGCGACCATTGGTGCTTCTCTGATATTTCTTCGTTCCATCGTGATACCACTGTCATCACGAGTAATGCGAAGAAAGACGGTGTAGACACAGCGGCTGCCTATCTGCTGGACTACATGCTTTCCGAAGAAGGTACCACGCTTCTTACCTGGGGTATTGAAGGCGAAAGCTACGAAGTAGTCGGCGGTGAGAAGAAACTGATGTCCGGCATGGACGAAATGGTTGACTTCCACGGAAAGAAGATCCCGAAGTTCAATACCTATGCGGATAACCTGACGGTTGCGTTCCCTTCACGCGGCGATATCGTTGCGGATTATGTATTCTCACAGAAATCTGAAGAATACAAGAATGCTGCTTATGTATTTGCAGAGGGCGATACTTCCTATAAGCTGCTTGCACCTGTACAGCTTTCTACAGAGCTTGAGCAGGAAGCAGATGAAATTCAGGGAGAAATGAAGGATTACATGACCAAGATGCGTCAGCGTTTCGTAACAGGCGCTCTGCCTCTGACAAACTATGATGCGTACTTAGAGCAGTGCAGACTTCTTGGCGGAGATACGTTTACCGAAATCTGGCAGAAAGCTTATGATGCATATCTCGCAAGATAACTGTATGAATAAATGATAAGTGAGGCTGCCCAAAGGGGGCAGTCTCATTTTCAATTAAAAAGATGGAGGGGCTTGAAACTATGAAGTGGGTTCGTAAAACACTGGCATTTGTTCTGACGTTTTCTCTTGCCGTTACATGTATGAGCGGTCTTACGGCTGCTGCGGAAACACCGGCGATAGACAAGATTCCGGGAACAACGAGAACAATTGTAAATGATTTTGATACAAGTTTGCTGTCTCTGACCGGATACGCGCAGGGAAAAGTGAATTTGGACGACAGAAAACAGTTCCTGCATACGGAAAAGCACGTACAAGTGCATAATGCGGATGAACTGATTGCGGCTCTGTTGAAGGCACAAAAAAGTGAAGTGAAAATAATCGAGATTATGAATGACATCGATATGGGGTATTTCCTGTTAAGTGAGGAATCCAAAGCCTCATCACTGGTATCGGATTATTTTGAAAAACAGGCGGCTGCAGGCAAACTCACCAGCCCCGGTATGATGGAATCCGGCCTGACACAGCTGGTATTGCCCGGGATTAGCGGTCTGACGATTTTCTCTGAGGGCGGCGCAAAGATCAGCCGCGCAGAGTGGAAGCTGCAGGGAACCAGCAATGATCTGATTATTCGTAACATTAAGTTTGACGGTATGTGGCAGTGGGACAAGGAAGGCGACAACAAGGATGCCGGCTGGTCTGTGATGAAGGTCAACGGCGCTAAAGGTGTCTGGTTTGATCACTGCAGTTTTACGATGGGTTATGACGGACTGTGTGATTCCGAAAACGGGGCCTCGGATGTCAGCTATACCTGGTGTAAATTTGGCGAAAAGACTACAGATACACCGGAGCCGGACAGCAATCTGTATCAGACCATGAATCTGGTGGAACAGCGGTATCAGGACGGCAAGCTGGATGCGGATGACGAGTATAAAGTGATGCGTGACGCCGGCGCTACTTTTGAAAAAGTGCTTGCCTTTAGTGCTCTTCACAGCAAGGCATTTCTGATTGGTTCGGGCGATAAGGATTATACGGATAACATAAAGCTGGGTCTGGAGGATGGAAATCAGCGTCTGTCCGTAACATTTGCATACAGCGTTATGTCAAATCTGGGCCAGCGTGTCGTTCGTATGCGGCAGGGCAAAGGCCATCTGTTCAATTGTTATATCGATGATATGAAACGTTATAAACTGCGGCAGGAAGTACCTGGGCTGCAGAAAGCAGAGGATCACAGTTTGTACCGTTGTATCGACGTGCACAACGGGGGCAGTGTTGCCGCGGATACCTGTGTATTTGACGGTGCGGCCGCCGCAATTATCGGCTCTTTACAGAATGGCGCTTCCGGAAATTGGGCAACCTATTTCCAGGATGTTTATAATCAGGCGCTGGTCGTCAATTCCAGAATTAATACGAGGGATGGAAACACCTATGAAGGGAGCAGCTGGGATAACAACGGAGATAATCCGTTGGTAGTTTCGGATTATTACAAAGATGGATTCAGAGGCACATTTTGCTGGAATGTAGAGATTAAAGGCCGTGAAAAGATGGATCGGGAAAATCCTCCTGTGAAAGATGGAAAGCCGGTTCCTTTTGAATTCAATTACGATTATGATTATGCGCTTCCTTATGAATATACTGTGGTTCAGCTGGATAAAGTAGAAGATGTGACGGAAAAATATGCCGGTGCATTTACACTGCATCAGCCTGCAGAATTCTGGCTGCGAACAGAATACAATGCAGGAGAAGATATTCAGCCGGTTTCGGAAACCGTTCCGGTCACCTCATTTGAAATGAACTTTGACAATGCCAGGATCAATAAAGGGGATGTGCGTCAGATTCTGATAACCCGTACCCCTTCTTATGCAACGGATCGGAGTCTGAAGTTCAGCTCCAGCAATCCGAATGTGGCAGAAGTGCTGCCTTCCGGACTGATCGTTGCAAAGGATATCGGAACCGCGGAGATTACGGTACAGGCAGGAACTGCGCCGGCAAAGGAAGTTTCGGTAGAAGTTTATCAGCAGATGGAATCAATTAAATTGGACGCCGGGTCTAAATCGATCCAGGCAGGCGAGACATTCCAGCTGACTGCGACAATCCAACCGGAAAATACTACAAATCCCAAGCTTGTATGGAAATCATCAAACGAAAGAGTTGTCACGGTATCGGCAGATGGCCTGGTAACAGCGGTTGCACCCGGAACGGCGCAGATTACCTGTTCCGCGGAAGAAAATTCCAAAATCAGCGCGACCTGTAGGGTAACTGTTAAAAAAGCGTCCGGAGGAGAGGATGATCCGACCGATACGCCGCTGGTAATGGGGGATATCAATCAGAACGGCATCGTAAATGCAGAAGATGCACTGGAAGTCCTCAGACATGCTGCAAAGCTGATCGAACTGAAAGATGATGCACTGAAAGCTGCGGATATGAACGGAGACGGCAGTGTGAATGCAGGAGATGCACTTCTGATTCTTCAGACAGCTGCACAACTGATCTGACCGGGTTTTTAAGCTACAGACAGGATGCATAAACATACAAGATGATAAATCCGGCAGAACAAAACAGCGTTCTGCCGGATTTTAAAAAATTACCAGAATGAAAAAAAGGAGGAATGGATATGGCTGACAGAATTATGCTGAATCAGACATCATACCACGGAAAAGGCGCAATCGCAGAGATTGCAAATGAGGCGAAAGCATGGGGCTTTCAGAAAGCACTGGTTTGCTCGGATCCCGATCTGATCCGGTTCAACGTGACGTCGAAAGTGACGGACATGCTGGATCAGGAAGGACTGGCATATGAGATTTATTCCGACATCAAGGCAAATCCGACGATTGAAAATGTACAGAAGGGCGTTGCCGCATTCCAGGCGGCCAAAGCAGATTACATCATCGCGGTAGGCGGCGGTTCTTCCATGGATACCGCAAAAGCTATCGGCATCATCATTGCCAATCCGGAATTTGCGGACGTAAGAAGTCTGGAGGGCGTAGCCCCGACGAAAAAACCCTGCGTTCCCATTATCGCAGTGCCTACGACAGCCGGAACCGCGGCGGAAGTTACCATCAATTACGTCATCACGGATGTGGAGCGGAAACGGAAATTTGTCTGTGTAGATCCCCACGATATGCCCATTGTGGCGGTGGTGGATCCCGATATGATGAGCTCTATGCCCAAAGGACTGACGGCGTCTACCGGTATGGATGCGCTGACCCATGCGATTGAAGGCTATACCACCAAAGCTGCGTGGGAAATGACGGATATGTTCCATCTGAAAGCCATTGAAATCATTGCAAGATCGCTGCGCGGCGCGGTGGCAAATACACCGGAAGGCCGTGAGGGCATGGCACTGGGACAGTATATTGCAGGCATGGGCTTTTCCAACGTCGGACTGGGTATTGCGCATTCCATGGCCCATACCCTGGGCGCGGTTTATGATACACCCCACGGTGTGGCATGCGCGATGATGCTGCCCATCGTTATGGAATACAATCAGGAGTGCACTGGAGAAAAGTACCGCGAGATCGCGAGAGCGATGGGCGTTAAGGGCGTAGATGAGATGAGTATGGAAGCTTACAGAAAAGCAGCCATTGACGCGGTGAAGCAGCTTTCGGCAAACGTGGGTATTCCTGCGAAACTGGAAGCGCTGAAGGAAGAGGATCTGGATTTCCTGGCGGAATCCGCTTTCAACGACGCCTGCGCACCGGGCAATCCGAAGGAAGCCAGCATCGAAGATCTGAAGGCTTTATTCAGAAAACTGATGTAACGCTTTTTCATAACAAAGTAAAAGAAGAAGGGCGAATCGTGCGGCACACGGTTCGCCCTGTTTGTTTTTTTTGAAAATCTGCCGGCCTGACGCAAATCAAATGGACAGATCAAAGCCGAAATAGTTGACGGCATTGCGATAGGAAATATCTCTCACCATTTCTCCAAGTACCTTCATGTCTGCGGGATACTCCCCGTTTTCTACCCATTTTCCCAGCAGATCACACAAGATGCGTCTGAAATACTCGTGTCTGGTATAGGACAGGAAACTTCTGGAATCTGTCAGCATACCGATGAAATTCGCCAGCAAACCTAAGTTGGCCAGAGAGGTCATCTGCTCAGTCATGCCCGTCTTATGATCGTTGAACCACCATGCGGAACCCTGCTGAATCTTACCCCGGACTTCCGGTCCCTGGAAGCAGCCGAGTACCGTGCCGATGCCGGCGTTGTCTGCCGGATTCAGAGAATAGATAATGGTCTTTGGCAGTTCGTCGGTCTTGTTGAGGGCATTTAAGAACGCCGCCATTTCTTTGGTGGAACTGTAGGTATTGATGCAGTCAAATCCGGTATCCGGACCCAGCTTTGCAAACATCAGGTCGTTGACGCTGCGGTGTGTGCCGTAGTGCAGCTGCATGGCCCATCCCAGCTTATGATATTCTTTTCCGACGAAGATCATGAAGGCGGTTTTGAATTTCAGTTCTTCCTCTCTCTCGATGGTTCCGCCTGACAGACGTTTTGCAAAGATGGTTTCCAGTTCTGCATCGTCGGCGGGTACGTACATGACGTACTCAAGGGCATGATCGCTGGCCCGGCAGCCCATTTCGTTGAAGAAGGCCATACGGTTTTTCAGCGCTTCTTTTAAATCCGCAAAACTGTGAATGGAAATGCCGCTGGCGGTTTCCAGCTGCGCAAGATAGTCGAGATAGCCGGGGGCTTCGATATTCATGGCCTTATCGGGACGCCATGCCGGAAGCACCTGTACGTCAAAGCTGTCGTCTGCAGCCAGCTGTTTGTGCCACTGCAGAGAATCCACCGGATCGTCGGTGGTGCAGATCAGCGTGACATTGGACTGTTTAATGATGTTGCGGACGCTCATTTCGGGCGTATGCAGCTTTTCATTGCAGAGGTTCCACACCTCTTCCGCGGTATCCGCATTCAGTGTGCCTTCATAACCGAAATAGCGCTGCAGCTCCAGATGGCTCCAGTGATACAGCGGATTGCCGATAGCCTTGCCAAGGGTTTCCGCCCATTTTTTGAATTTTTCAAAATCCGGCGCGTCGCCGGTAATATAATACTCATCCACGCCGTTGCTGCGCATCTGCCGCCATTTGTAATGGTCTCCGCCCAGCCAGAGCTGTGTGATATTGTCGAATTGCCGGTCTTTTGCGATCTCTTCCGGATTGATGTGGCAATGGTAGTCGAGAACGGGCATCACCGCTGCATGTTCGTGATAAAGGGTTTTCGCCGTTTCCGTAGAAAGCAGGAAATCCTGATCCATAAATTTTTTCATTTCGGGGAAACCTCCTGTCTGAATTTTCTGTCCCCATTATATACTTTGCGTCCGTCAACTGCAAGCGGAAAGCAAAGAAGATGTGCCTGTAAAACCCGGGAAAAACGAAAGTATATTCGTTATTTTGTCTATTGAAGTAGAAAAATGCAGTTATTATAATGGGTGTGTTTTGAAAAAATTGGAGGGATTTAAGTATGGTACTGCTGAACAAAACATTGACACATCCGGTAAAAAGGCCTTTGAAGGTCCTGCAGTTTGGGGAAGGCGGCTTCCTTAGAGCCTTCGTTGACTATATGATCGATGTGGCAAATGAAAAAGGAAATTTCAATGGCGATATTGTTATCGTAAAGCCAATTCCCATGGGAAATCTGGATCACTTTAAGGAACAGGATTGCCAGTATACGCTTTCGATGACCGGTATGGAAAACGGCGAAGCCAAGACCGTGACCCGGGTCATTACCAGTGTAGCGGACGCGGTGGATGCTTACGGAGAATATGAGAAATACATGTCCTTCGCAAGAGAGCCGGAGCTGCGGTTCGTGGTTTCCAACACCACGGAAGCGGGCATCGTTTTCAATCCGGAAGACGTGCTGGAGATGACGCCGCCGGTTTCATTCCCCGGCAAGATGACGAAATTTCTGTATGAAAGATATCAGTGGTGCAATGGAGATGATACAAAGGGTCTGATCATGCTCCCGGTGGAACTGATCGACAACAACGGTGCGGAACTGAAGAAATGTGTAAAACAGTATATCGCGCTTTGGAAACTGGAAGCGGATTTTGAGCGCTGGATCGATGAGGCCTGTGTCTTTACCAGCACGCTGGTGGATCGTATTGTGACAGGCTATCCTGCGGAAAACGCAAAGCGCATGTGGGAAGAACTGGGCTATCAGGACAATCTGCTGGATACCAGCGAACTGTTTGCCCTCTGGGTCATTGAGAGTGAAAAAGACATTTCGAAAGAATTTCCGCTGGATCAGGCAGGCATGCCGGTGATCTTTACGGACAACTTAAAACCTTACAAAAAACGGAAAGTACGTATTTTAAACGGCGCCCATACTTCCTTTGTACTGGCTTCCTTCCTGGCAGGAAACGACTATGTCATCGAGTCCATGAACGACCGGGATATTTCCAGATATATGAAGGATACGATTTTCAATGAAGTCATCCCGTCGCTGCCCAGCCGGAATGACGATTCCTACACAGACTTTGCCGAATCGGTGATTGAACGGTTTGAGCATCCTTATATGAAGCACAGGCTGCTGTCCATTTCCTTAAATTCGGTTTCCAAGTGGCGCGCGCGCTGCCTGCCTTCTCTGCGCAGCTATATTGCCAAAGAAGGAAAACTGCCGAAGCATCTGGTCTTTTCTCTGGCCAGCCTGATGGAATTTTATACCGGCGACGAGATTCGCGGCGGCGCGCTGATCGGCCATCGCTGCGGCGGGGAAGAGTACAATGTCATGGATGATGAAAATGTACTGGCTTTCTTTGCGGAAAATTCCACGAAGCTGCCGGAAGCGGATTTCGTACACGCCTTCCTGAAGGAAGAAACATTCTTTGGCGAAGACCTGACCAAATACGAAGGTCTGGAGCAGGCAGTGACAGCGGATCTGATTAATATCCGTAAACTGGGCGTTCGAAAAGCCATGGAACAGGTGTATGCCTGAAATTTCGCAGGGATTGCCCGGAAAGGAAATTTGTGATGCGGGATTATATCCGGATACATAAAAGTGATATGGTCGCGGTAGCGATCCGGCCCCTGAAAAAGGGAATGAAATGTACAGTGGAGGATATGACGGTCACACTGACAGAAGACATTCCCATGGGACATAAGTTTGCGCTGCGGGATATTGCAAAGGACGAAAACATTATCAAATACGGATTTCCCATCGGACATGCGGCTGCAGAGATCAAAGCCGGCGCCTGGGTGCACACCCACAATACGGTGACCAATCTGGACGACGTGCTGGAGTACAGCTATCAGCCTGATTTTCGGGAGCTGCCGCCGACGAAGCCTGCCAGCTTCGATGGCTTTGTGCGCAAAGACGGCCGTGTGGGCGTGCGGAATGAACTGTGGATTCTGCCGACGGTGGGCTGCGTCAATTCCATTGCCCAGCGTATTGCGGAACAGGCGAAATCATTCGTGACGGGAAGCATCGACGGGGTATACGCCTTTCCCCATCCTTATGGCTGTTCCCAGATGGGAGAAGATCAGGAAAATTTCAGAAAACTGATTGCGGATCTGATTCGCCATCCCAACGCCGGCGGCGTGCTGGTGCTGGGGCTGGGCTGTGAGTATTCCAATATCGACGTGATCAAATCGTATCTGGGAGATTATGATACGTCCAGAGTACGCTTCCTGGTATGCCAGGAGTCGGACGACGAGGAAGCAGACGGACTGGCACTCTTAAAAGAGCTGGCGGAGCAGGCAAAAGAAGACAAACGGACGCCGGCGGATGTATCGAAACTGATCATCGGGATGAAATGCGGCGGCTCCGACGGTATGAGCGGCATCAGCGCCAATCCTGTGGTAGGCGGTTTTTCGGATCTTCTGATTTCCAAAGGCGGCACCACCATACTGACCGAAGTGCCGGAAATGTTCGGCGCGGAGACCATTCTCATGAATCGCTGTGCGGATGCGTCCTTATTTGAAAAAACCGTACAGCTGATTAATGACTATAAAAAATTTTTCCTCAGCCACGGGCTGGTGGTTTATGAAAATCCTTCTCCCGGCAATAAGGCCGGCGGCATTACGACGCTGGAAGACAAGTCGCTGGGCTGTACGCAGAAGAGCGGCTCCGCTGTTGTGAAAGGCGTCTTAGGCTATGGCGACAGAGTACAGACCTGCGGACTGCAGCTTCTGTCCGCGCCGGGAAACGATCTGGTGGCGGCAACGGCCACAGCAGCAGCCGGTGCGCAGATTGTACTGTTTACGACGGGCAGAGGCACCCCTTTCGGCTGTCCTGTACCTACGATAAAAATTGCCAGCAATACGCCGCTGGCGGAGAAAAAGAAAAAATGGATCGACTTTGACGCGGGACGGCTTGCCTCCGGCATGAGCCTGGAGGCGCTTTCGGAAGAACTGTTCGCACAGGTACTGGCGGTTGCTTCCGGTAAACAGGTAAAGGCGGAAGAAGCCGGATTCCATGATATGGCCATTTACAAGACAGGCGTGACACTATAATAAACGATGGAAAACTGACGTGATCTTCCGGGATCAGGTCAGTTTTTTGTCTATTTGTACACCAGCGGATTCTTTTTGAAAAATTTGCATTTTTTGTAGCATTCTTTACGAAATTCATGTATGATAAAAACAGAATCAGACAAAAGAACAGGAGAATTTCATGAGACGCGTATATTTGATTATTCCGCAAATCCCTGACAAACGAATCATGCACGGGCTCGGCCTGCTGCGAAAGACGCTGCAGCAGGTAGGTTATGAGACCATGGACATGGAAGAATCCGCGTATTATACGGTGGTTCGGCCCCAGGAGCCTTCTATTTATGTCTGCGACCGGACCCGGTGCGGCTGGATTTTGCAGCGGGAGCAGGAAGGCGAGCAGATTTATCATACGAAAGCGCCCGAGGGCGAGGGCTTTTACATCTCCACATTGTCGGGAAGGCGTTTTGTGATTACCGGCGGCAGCAATACAGGCGCGCTTTACGGCTGTCTGAGCTTCTGTGAATATGTGGAGCAGGAAAAGGCACTGCCGCGGGAATGGTTCTTCGGCGACGCGCCGGTGATGAAGCTGCGGGGTCCTGCGCTGGGACTGCAGCTGACAAAGATCGAGCCGCCCCGCAATACTTATGAGTATCCGATTACGCCGGATCGGTTCCCCTGGTTTTATGATAAGGAACTCTGGACGGAATATTTGGATATGATGTTGAAGGAACGCTGCAACGTGCTCTATATCTGGAGCGGACATCCCTTTTCGTCGCTGCTGAAGCTGGAGCATTATCCGGAGGCACTGGAAGTTACGGAGGAAGAGTACCGTCTGAACCGGGAGATCTTTACCTGGCTGGCGGAAGAGTGTGACAAACGAGGCATCTGGACCGTTCTGAAGTTTTACAATATTCATATTCCGTATCCCTTTGCCATCGCTCACAATCTGGAGCTGCTGCAGACGGATATCGAGCCGGTGGTAAGAGACTATACCATCGAATGTATCATCGAATTTATCCGTTCCTTCCCCAACGTGGGCCTGATGGTCTGCCTCGGAGAAGCGCTGCGGGGACAGCAGAACAAAACAGACTGGTTCCTGGATACCATTTTGCCGGCGGTCAAAGAAGGACTGAAGCAGGCGGGCATCGACAAAGAGCCGCCTTTGATTCTGCGGGCCCATG
Source organism: uncultured Lachnospiraceae bacterium (assembly GCA_947630875.1). Classification (GTDB taxonomy): domain Bacteria; phylum Bacillota; class Clostridia; order Lachnospirales; family Lachnospiraceae; genus CANRIM01. The sequence continues at coordinate 22,449 of CANRJG010000005.1, read as the reverse complement.
CGGTGGATGCGGATACGATTCTGACGGAAGGCATGAAGCAGTATTCCAATCTGTATACCATGTGGAAATACAACGGCGAAGGACTGACCACCTACCTGCCCACAGGCAGCTGGCAGAAGACCCATCTGGAACTGAGCGCCCACGGACAGCCCCATATTCTGAACGTACATATTCTGGCGGATCTGGAACCTTTCCGTTTCGGCGCGCCGTCCTTTATACAGAAATGCGTACAGGCGGGCATTGAGCGGTTGGGCGGCAGCGGAATTCATCTGTACCCTATGTTTTTCTGGGACTGGCCCTATGCGCCGGACAAGACGTCGCCCCGGCTGAAGGCGGTGAAGCGCGACTGGATGTGGTATCAGATGTGGATGCGCTATGCCTGGAATCCCTACCGGACGGAGCAGGAGGAACGGCTGTACTGGACCCATGTATTTGCCGACCATTTCGGCTGCGGGGAACAGGCGGGCAGGGCCATTCTGGACGCGATGGAAGCGGCCGGCGAGTGCGCGCCGCGGATTTTGCGCCGGGTGGGCATTACGGAAGGAAACCGGCAGACCTTAAGTCTCGGTCAGACCATGGGACAGTTTACCCATGTGAAAAAATTCAAACCGAATACGGAATTATACAAATCTGTTTCCACACCGGGGGAAACGCTGGATGAATTTATAGAAAAAGAAAAGAAAGGGCAGCCCCATTTTGGCGAGACGCCGCCGGATATGGCGAAGGAAATCCGCTATTATGCAAAAAAGGCGCTGCTGCAGATTACACTGGCAAAACCCTATATTACCCGGGAGACGGAAGAGTTTGGCCGATTTACGACGGATATTCATGCTATCTACCATATGACGCTGTTTTATGCGGATAAGGTGATGGCAGCGGTCTGTGTGATGCGCTATCGCAATACCATGAATGAAAAACTGCAGGGCGACTTGTCGCTGTTGGACAAGGCGGAGCGGTATCTGAGCGCTTCCCTGGATTCCTACAGAAAGCTGACGGCCATTACCAAAGAGACCTATCTTTACGCCAACAGTATGCAGACGCCCCAGCGGAAGATCCCGTTCCCGGATGGCGGCATATACAGCCACTGGCAGGATTGTCTGGGCATTTATGAACATGAATACGACTGCTTTGCGAAGCATCTGGCAGAGATGAAGCAGGGCATTTTCCCGTCGGACGAAAAACCGGAGCTGGCGGATCTGAAACCTTTGAAGGAAGCGCCGTTTAAGGTACTGACGGAAGGCTATCCCGTCTTTACGATTGCAAAGGGCAATTCCGTATTCAGCGACAGAGACAGGGCCATCCAGGCCTGCGCGCCGGAGGTTGCGGGAATGACCGGTATCCAGATGCCCAGAGAAATCTGTGAAAGTGCGGCAGGCGCGAAGTTTGAAATTGAATTTGACCGGGATGTCTATCTGCTGGTGGGTTATTTTAAGGTCAAAGGAAAGAACAACTGTTGGCTGAAGGTGCCGGATCTGGAAACGGACACCCATGCGGACGACCGCGGCGGACTTGCGGTGGTCTATGGAGAAGCCCTGAAGGTGGACGGTTCCCCGGCAGTAGATATTCATGCGTTCCGCTATGAAAAGGGACGGCATAAAATTTATTTCGGCACAGGTGTTTACATGATTGCCGGCGTGGCAGACGCCGATCAGAAGATTGTGCCCAGAGAAGCGGGCCTTGCGGGAGATCTGCTGGAAACGCTGGATTGGATGTATAAAGATGAAAAAGACCCTATACTGTAAACTGACCGGCGGCAGGGAGGATGAGGAAATCTTTCAAAAAGCCGCGGCGGTGATTCAGACCGGCGGCCTTGTGGCATTTCCTACAGAGACGGTCTATGGCCTCGGCGCGGATGCGTTCAATGCCCGGGCGGCAAAAGAAATCTACGCGGCCAAAGGAAGACCCAGCGACAATCCGCTGATTGTGCATATCTGCCGGCAGGAGGATCTGCAGAAAGCGGCGTCTGAGGTCTGTGAAAAAGCAAAGATTCTCACAGAAGCCTTCTGGCCGGGACCTCTGACGGTGATTCTTCCGAAAAATGAAGCGATTCCCGCGTCCACGACGGGGGGCTTGCACACGGTGGCGGTGCGGATGCCGCAGCATCCGGCGGCACTGTCGCTGATTGCGGCCAGCAAGACGCTGATTGCGGCCCCCAGTGCCAATACCTCCGGCAGGCCTTCCACCACAAATGCCATGCATGTGAAGGAAGATCTGGACGGAAAAATCGATATGATCTTAGACGGCGGCGCGGTGCAGATCGGTCTGGAATCCACTATCGTGGATCTGACCGGGGAAATACCGGTGATTTTAAGACCGGGCTTTATTACCAAAGAAATGCTGGAAGCAGTTATTGGTCCGGTGCGGACAGATCCGGCGCTGGTGAAAGAAAATGAAGCGCCCAAAGCCCCCGGAATGAAGTACCGGCATTATGCGCCGAAAGCGCCGCTGTATCTGGTCAGCGGAAACGCAGAGGCGGTGACGGAGAAAATCAATGCGCTGTGCCGGCAGGCAAAAGCAGAGGGCAAAAAAGCCGCGGTTATTGCGGATGACGGCAGCTGCGGACGGTATGCGGCGGATATCGTGGTTTCCGCAGGCAGCCGGGAAGACGGACGGAGTATCGCATCCGGCCTTTACGATATTTTAAGAGGATTTGACAGAAACGGTGCGGATGTCATATACTCGGAGTGTTTTGAAGACAACGAACTGGGACAGGCGATTATGAACCGGCTTTTAAAGGCGGCGGGACATCGCGTGTTGCAGGCATGAGACAGCAGGAGGGAACGAAAGAATGATAGCAATCGGCTGCGATCAGGCGGGTTATGCATTTAAGTGCAAAATGATGGAGCATTTTGATCGGGAAGGCATTGAATATACGGACTTTGGCTGCGACAGTCCGGAGTCCTGCGATTATCCGATTTATGGCAAAAAAGTGGCGCATGCCGTGGCGGACGGCCGTTGTGAAAAAGGTATTCTGGTTTGCGGCACCGGTATCGGCATGAGCATTACGGCAAATAAAATCAAAGGGATTCGTGCGGCGGTCTGCCATTCCAGATATGAGGCGGAGATTACCAGGCTGCACAATGACGCAAACATTATCTGCATCGGCGCCCGGGTGCTGGCGCTGGAAATGGCCATCGAATGTGTGGACATTTTCCTGCGGACGCCGTTCTCGGAAGAGGAGCGGCATATCCGGCGCATCAAAATGATAGAGGACTGACAGATATGAGTGAAAAAAGAGAAGATTACATCAACTGGGATGAGTATTTCATGGGAATCGCCTATCTTTCGGCCATGCGGTCCAAGGATCCTAATACCCAGGTGGGCGCCTGTATCGTATCGAAATCCAACCGGATTTTGTCCATGGGCTACAACGGTTTTCCCAACGGAATCGACGACGATGCGTTTCCCTGGAACCGGAACAATCCGGATCCGCTCTGCAACAAGTATTTTTATACGACACATTCCGAGCTGAATGCCATTTTGAATTACCGGGGCGGCACATTGGAAGGCGCGAAGCTCTACGTGACGCTTTTCCCCTGCAACGAATGCGCCAAGGCGATCATCCAGGCCGGCATCCGGCAGCTGGTATACGCCTGCGATAAATATGAAACGACGCCGGGCGTCATTGCATCCAAACGGATGTTGAAAAGCGCCGGGGTGGAAATGATTCCGTATCAGCCCACGGGCAGAGAAATAAAACTTCATGTATAAAGCATATAATAACAGAAAATTGAAAATAAGCATGGTTGTCTGTGCGCTGGCGCTGTGCCTGCTGCTGCCGGCCTGCCAAAAAGCAGAAAAGGATACGCTTTCCGCTGCGATCCAGGAGATCAACGCCGGCAATTATTATGCGGCCATCGATCAGTTTACGGCCATTGCGGAGGATAAGGAGACAGATGAAGCGACCCGCTGCGACGCCCTGCTTTATATTGCCGAGGCAGATCTGATGTTGGAGCAGGACGATGAGGCCATTGCCGCCTATGAAGAGGCGCTGCAGTATGACGAGGACAATACGGAACTTCTGATTGCGCTGGGCGAGGCGCTGCAGAAAAACGGGAAGACAAAGGACGCGCTGGAATACTATGAACAGGCGGTTTCCTATGGCGATGAAGAGGCCCTTCCTTTTGTGGGCGCCGCCTATATCGATACCGATTGTTTTGCAGAGGCGGAAAGCGTGCTGCTGCGTTATATCGAAAAGAATCCCATGAACGCCGCGGCAAATTATTATCTTTCCAAATGCTGTTATGCGCTGGGAAAGACAGAAGCGGCGTTGGTATATGCGGAAAATGCAGTACAGCTGGGAGACGCGGCGTACAATGACATCTTACTGTATCATATGGCGGTACTTTACGAAGACCTGGGACAGTGGGATAAGGCTTCCGCCTATATGGGCGCTTATGTCGAGTCGCATCCGGAGGATGAAAAGGCGCAGACGGAGTATACTTTTATTACCACAAGGGTATCGCAGTAAATAAACCCCTTTGGCGTAAAATCAAAAAGAAAAGAGGAATGGATCATGCAGGCGATGAAATTTGATGAAAACAATTTCACGCAGGAGGTTCTTCAGTCGGAAAAACCGGTACTGGTGGATTTTTTCGCAGTCTGGTGCGCGCCCTGTAAAATGGTTTCCCCGCTGATCGAGGAAATTGCCGCGGAACGGGATGACATCAAAACCGGCAAGGTGGACGTGGATCAGAATATGGCGCTGGCACAGCAGTACCAGGTCATGAGTATTCCGACCCTGATTCTGTTTAAAGACGGAAAGCCGGTCAACAGAATTGTGGGCGCAGTACCGAAAGAAGAAATTCTGGCAATGCTTTAAGGAATCTGCACATCAGAGAAAAAGGTTCACACCGGTATGGCGTGAACCTTTTGAAAGTGTGGAGAAGAAAGGAGGCGAAGCGCTGCGTGCTGAAACGGATCATGCAAATGGCGGTATGCGCCTGTATGTTCTGCATACTGTTTAGCGGGTGCAGGCAGGCAAAGCCCGCCGCAGAAAAAGAAGGTCTGCGCATCATTTGCACGGGCTTCGCCGAATATGACTGGACAAAGGCGCTGACCCGTGGCGCGCAGCATGTGCAGCTGTCCTGCCTTCTGGAAGACGGAACCGACCTGCACAGCTTTCAGCCTACAGTCAAAGATATGGCCGCGGTGTCCGGCTGTGATATTTTTATTTACGGCGGCGGAGAGTCCGATCGCTGGGTGCAGGAAATGCTGGACAGCATGGAACATAAGGATATGACCGTGCTTGCGCTGATGCAGACCCCCGGCTTTGTGCCGCTGCGGGAAACGCGTATGCCGGGAATGCAGGAGGAAACCGAAGACGACGCCTATGACGAGCACGTCTGGCTTTCTCTGAAAAACGCGGAACTGTTCTGCGGCAGGATTGCGGAACTTCTGGAAGACAGTGATCCTTCCCAGGCAGATCTGTACCGGGCCAATCATGACGCCTATGTGCGGAAACTGCAGGAACTGGACGAGGCATATGCCATCGCGGCGGAAACGGCAGCCTCGGATACGCTGCTGGTAGCGGACCGGTTTCCTTTTCGGTATCTGCTGGCGGATTACGGTCTGAAGGCTTATGCGGCCTTCGCCGGCTGTTCCTCGGAAACAGCGGCCAGTTTCCGGACGATTGTTTTTCTGTCCGAAGCCGCAGATACGTTGGGACTGAAAAATATTGTGGTATTAAAAAATTCCGATACCCGGCTGGCGGAAACCGTGCTGGAAAACAGCGGGGATCCAAAGCGGGGCATCGTGGTCATGGATTCCATGCAGAATGTCCGGCTTCGGGGAGAAAGCGCTCCGCCGGCGTATCTGTCTGTCATGGAAACAAATTTGCAGGCGCTGACAGAAGCGCTCGAACTAAAACAGGAGTAAAGGATGGCTCAGCTGGTTTGTAAGGCGCTTTCCCTGGGATATGAGGGGAAGTGCGTGGTAAACGGATTGAATTTTCAGGTTAATCAGGGAGATTATATCTGCATTGCAGGGGAAAACGGATCGGGAAAGACGACGCTGATGAAAACGCTGCTGCATCTGACGCCGCCCCTGGGCGGAGAAATCATCACCGACGAATCCTTTTCTCTGGAGGAAATCGGCTATCTGCCGCAGCAGCGGCAGCCCCAGAGCGATTTTGTGGCGTCTGTTTATGAAATTGTGCTTTCCGGAACTATAGCGCGGCTGAAAAACAGGGCGTTTTACGGAAAAGCAGAGAAACAGAAGGCTTTAAACAGCATGGAGCGGTTCGGCATTCTGGATTTGCGGAAAATGAGTTTCCGGTCCCTTTCCGGCGGGCAGCAGCAGCGGGTGCTGCTGGCCCGGGCATACTGTGCCGCCGGGAAAATGCTGCTGCTGGATGAGCCGGTATCCGGACTGGATCCGAAATTTGCGGTGGAAATGTATGATATCATTGAGGATTTGCACGAGGACGGGATGACGATTCTGATGATTTCCCACGACCGGAAAGCGCTGGATTATGCGGATCATGTGCTGCATATCGGGGACACGCTGTTTTTCGGCACGACGGAGGAATATCTGGAAAGTCCTCTGGGCAAGACCTTTTATGCTTACGGAGGGGAATGATCATGGGAGAAATCATTACGTATTTTCAATATCCGTTCGTTCGCTACGCGCTGATTTCCGGCGTGCTGATTTCTCTGTGTACGGCGCTGCTGGGAGTGCCGCTGGTCTTACGCCGCTTTTCCTATATCGGAGACGGGTTATCCCATGTGGCCTTCGGCGCGCTGGCCATTGCGTCGGTACTGCATCTGACAAATCAGATGCTGCTGGTGCTGCCCGTAACCATTCTCTGCGCGGTGCTGCTGCTTCGCACCGGACAGAATACTCTGATCAAAGGAGACGCGGCCATTGCCATGCTTTCCGTTTCCGCGCTGGCGCTGGGGTATCTGCTGATGCATCTGTTTTCGGTTTCTTCCAATATCAGCGGAGACGTCTGCAGTACGCTGTTTGGGTCCAGCTCCATTCTGACCCTGGACCGGACCCGGGTGCTGCTGTGTACGGTGCTGTCTCTTTTAGTTACGCTGTTTTTTATTCTTTATTACAATCGGATTTTTACGGTTACATTTGATGAAACCTTTGCGAGAGCTACCGGCGTGCGTGCGGGACTTTGTAATCTGTTGTTCGCCATTGTGATCGCGGTGGTGATTGTGCTGGCCATGAATCTGGTGGGGTCGCTCCTGATTTCCGCGCTGGTGATATTTCCGGCGCTGTCTGCAATGCGGCTGTTCCACAGCTTTAAATCGGTCACGGTGGCAGCCTGCCTGATTTCGGTCTTCTGTACAGCCATAGGCACGCTGTTTTCGATTCTGTGCGAGGCACCGGTGGGGGCGGCGATCGTGGCCTGCGATATGGTTGCGTTTCTCATCTGTGCGGGGGCGGCGAAAGTCCTGCGGCTTGGCCGCTGACCGGAAAAAATCAGGAGGCGTCCGAAACCTGATATTGCGGTTTCGGATAGAGAAAATGATATGTTTTATGTAATTGGTGCGGCAGCTGCACTGGCGCTGCTGCTTCTTTTCATGGTGTGTCCGGCGCTTCGGAAGCATCCGGACCGGCAGCTGCTGGAAGGAAATTATATTGCGCACCGGGGACTGCACGACCTGCAGCCGGACATTCCGGAAAATTCCCTGCCTGCCTTTGCTCTTGCGGCAAAGCTGGGATATCCGGTGGAACTGGATATACATCTGAGCCGGGACGGGGAAGTCATCGTTTTTCACGACGGGAATTTCAGGCGTATGTGCGGATGCGACAAAAAACCGGAAAGCTGTACCCTTGCGGAAATCAAAAACCTCCGACTGGCAGGCACCCGGGAACGGGTCCCGACGCTGGCGGAATGTCTGGCGGTCATTGACGGCAGGGTTCCGGTTCTGATCGAATTTAAAATCGCCGGCGGTTCCTGCCGGCCGCTTTGCAGAGCGGCGGAGGCGGTCCTTTCGTCGTATCAGGGCGTATATCAGGTACAGTCCTTTTACCCGCCGGTGCTGTACTGGTACCGGCGGCATCGAAGGGACATAATGCGGGGACAGCTGGCCGGGGGCTATCGGCAGAACAAACGCTTTTCCCTGCTGCGCACGCTGCTTTCCTGTCTGGTGTTCAATTTTCTGGCCAGACCGGATTTTATCTCCTATCAGTACACGAATGGGAACAATCTGTTTTTCCGGCTCTGCAAGCAGCTTGGCGCATCGTCCTGCGGCTGGACCTTTCGAACGCCCCGGGAGTTAAAAAAATACAAACAGGTATACCGGGCATGGATCTTTGAAGGATTTGTGCCTTCAAAAACAACGGAAAAAGAAAGCGGAAATACATGAATAAAGATTTAACAACGGGAAATCCTTCCCGGATTCTATGGCGGTTCTGCCTGCCTTTGTTTGGAAGTGTGATTTTTCAGCAGCTCTACAATATCGCGGACAGCTTTGTGGCCGGGAAATTCATCGGTGAAGAAGCGCTGGCGGCTGTGGGAAACAGTTATGAAGTAACGTTGATTTTTATTGCTTTTGCCTTCGGATGCAATATCGGCTGTTCTGTCATCGTTTCCCAGATGTTCGGCGCGAAGCGGATGAAGGATCTCAAGACCGCCGTCTATACCACCATGATCGCCACCGGCGTACTGTGCGGTCTGCTGATGCTGGTGGGACTGGTTTTCTGTACCGGCCTGCTGTATCTGATCAATACGCCGGCGAATATTATCGCGGATTCCGCCCTTTACCTGCGCATTTATATCTGCGGACTGCCCTTTGTGTTTTATTATAATGTTTCCACCGGCATATTTTCCGCGCTGGGAGATTCGAAAACACCCTTTATATTTCTGACCATTTCTTCCATCTCTAACATTGTGATGGACATTGTGTTCGTAACGGCCCTTTCTTCTGTGTTTACCCGAGGGGTGGACGGCGTGGCCTGGGCCACCTTTATCTGTCAGGGCGTCAGCTGTCTGTTCGCACTCTATTTTGTGCTCAAACGGCTGAAAACCATTGAAACCGAAGGGAAAATTCCGTGCTTTTCCTGGAATCTGCTGCGGCGGATCGGTATCGTGGCAGTGCCCAGCACCTTGCAGCAGAGTTTTGTCTCCGTGGGAAATATTATTATTCAGAGTATCATCAACAGCTTCGGCTCCGGGGTCATGGCGGGATATTCCGCCTCCGTGAAGCTGAACAATCTGGTGATCACCTCTCTGATTACCATCGGCAACGGCCTGTCCAATTATACGGCGCAGAATGTAGGCGCGCGAAAATATGAGCGGGTGCGGGAAGGTTTCCGCGCGGGCCTGAAAATGGTCTGGATTCTGTGTATTCCGCTGACCGCCGCATACCTGCTGGTGCCGAAAGCGCTGATGCATGTATTTCTGGACGAACCCACCGCCATGGCCATGCGTTCCGGCGTTGCATTTCTGCGGCTGCTTTCCCCCTTCTATTTTATGGTAGGCGCCAAGCTGATTTCCGACGGTATCCTGCGGGGCGAAGGCAGAATGGTGAGTTTTATGGTGGCGACCTTTACCGATTTGGTTTTGCGGGTGGTGCTGGCCAAACTGCTTTCCCTGCAGTTCGGCTGGTTCGGTATCTGGCTGGCCTGGCCCATCGGCTGGTTTGCGGCCACTCTGTGCTCGGTGGGCTTTTGCAGAAAAAGTTTCCGGCAGCAGCGGGCACAAATCGACAGGGAAGGCGGGCAAACATAAGCCGGGCGGACTTGTTGTAAACTTTTTCCGTTTGTGGTACAATAAAAAGAAAACTCCGACAGTATACGAAAGAAGGAAAAACGATGGCAAAGGAAAGACGCAGATGGGGAGACAGAAAAGACGGAAAGCTGATCAGAGATCTGGACGGCATGCATTTTATTACGCCGCTTCTGTATCCGAATCGCTGTGACAATGAAGCTTATATTTCGGAACGGATCGATCTGACGGAAATCGACCGGTATCTGGCAGAAAAAAACGCGGACAATCCGGAATTCAAATATACGCTGTTTCACCTGATTGTCACGGCTGTGATCAAATGTATCACGCTGCGGCCCAAGCTCAACCGGTTTATTGCAAACAAAAACTTTTATCAGAGAAACGAGATCAGCGCGTCCTTTGTAATCAAAAAGCAGTTCCAGGACGAATCCAGGGAAGGCCTGGCTTTCGTGCACGCAAAGGAAGATTCCACACTGGAAACCATCCGCGCAGATATTTACAGGCAGGTAACGGACTGCCGCAGCGGCAAGATCGACGCCTCCAGCGACAGCATGGATCTTTTCAACAAGATGCCGCGCTTTCTGTCCAAATTTATTGTCTGGGTGATTACCCGTCTGGACAAACACGGAAAAGTGCCGTCTTCGCTGATTGCCACGGATCCGTACTATTCTTCGGTGGTATTGTCTAATCTGGGATCCATTGGCATGAAATGCGGGTATCATCATCTGACCAACTGGGGAACTAATTCTCTGTTCGTCATTGTGGGAGAAATCGGAAAGCGGAAGTTTTATGACAAAGAGGGAAATGAAACGCTGAAAAATTCCGTGGAACTGGGACTGACCATCGACGAACGGCTGGCAGACGGATATTATTATTCCAAGACGGTGAAACTGCTGAAATATCTGCTGGAGCATCCGCAGCTGCTGGAACATCCCGTCAATGAAGAAATTCCGGAGGAGCTTTACAAAAAGCGTTAACTGACATTTTATGATACAAAGACTCAAAAAAGACCGGTGCTGGCTGTACGCCCTTGTGCTGCCCGCATATCTGATTGCTTTTTTTCTTGTGGAACATCTGATTACCGATAATTACTGGGTTTCCTGGTGCATCGTGGATGACTGGATCCCGTTTTTTGAATGGGCGGTGATTCCCTATGTGCTCTGGTATCCCTTCCAGCTGTTCGGTGCGATTTATCTGCTGTATCAGGATACCGTCGGATATAAAAAATACGCGGTGGCTTTCGGTGCCGGTTTCGCCATGGCCCTGCTGGTATGTGTGATTTTCCCCAACGGACAGGATCTGCGTCCGGCCGTCTTTGTCCATGACAATCTGGCGACCCGGCTCCTGACGGGGATTTATGCGGCGGATACCAATACAAACGTACTGCCGAGTATGCATGTGATCGGCTCTTTTTCCATCTGTACGGCGCTGCTGAAGTCGGAAAGCGTGAAGCAAAGGTGGATGCGCACCGGCGCGGTGTGTTTAAGTATTGTAATCTGCATTTCCACGGTACTGGTCAAGCAGCATTCGATATTGGATGTGATTGCGGCGGTTCCCTTTTGTGTAATTCTTTATTTTCTTGTGTATTGGGATCGTTCTCCGGTTTCAAAGGGGCTGCAGAAGAAGGCCGCTGCCGAATAAAATGGAGGAAGCGTCATGTCATATACAGCTTTATACAGAAAATTTCGTCCGGCTTCCTTCGATGAAGTGAAAGGGCAGGATCCCATTGTACGGACCCTGAAAAATCAGGTGGCTTCCGGACATACCGGACATGCGTATCTGTTCTGCGGAACCCGGGGTACCGGAAAAACTTCCGTGGCAAAGGTACTGGCAAAGGCCGTCAACTGCGAACAACCCGTGGACGGCAACCCCTGTAATACCTGCGCCATGTGCAGAGAGATTGCGGCCGGTGCTTCGATGAATGCCATCGAAATTGACGCCGCGTCCAACAACGGCGTGGACAATATCCGGCAGGTGATTGAAGAAGTGGCGTACCCGCCGGCAAAGGGCCGCTATAAAGTATACATTATTGATGAAGTGCATATGCTGTCCACCGGCGCATTTAACGCGCTTTTAAAAACGCTGGAGGAGCCGCCTGCTTATGTGATGTTTATACTGGCGACCACGGAGGCTCACAAGGTGCCGGTGACGATTATGTCGCGCTGTCAGCGCTATGATTTCCGGCGGATCGCGGCGGATGAAATTGCCGCCCATCTGAAGTATCTGGCGCGGCAGGAGCAGCTTTCATTTGAAGACAAAGCATTGGAATATATTGCGCGGCAGGCGGACGGCGCCATGCGGGACGCCCTGAGTCTGCTGGATCAGTGTATCGCATTCAATTTTGGCGGTACACTGGCATATGATAAAGTACTGGAGGTTTTGGGAACCGCGGATACAGGCCGTTTTTACGCCCTGACGGACGCCTTGTTTGCCGCGGATGCGGCGAAGGTTCTAAACCTCATTGATGAGACATTTTCAGAGGGAAAAGAGCCCGGGGCCTTTGTTTCGGATCTGATCTGGCATCTGCGCAATCTGCTGCTGACCAGGGTTTCCGGCGGCACGCAGGATATTCTGGGGGTTTCCGCGGAAGACTTTGCGGATATCCGGGAACAGGCAGAGCGTGTGGACACCTCGTTTCTGATGCACGCTATCAACATGTTGTCGGAACTTTCGGCGACGCTGCGCGTTACCACGCAGAAACGGGTCATGACGGAAGTCTGTATGATCCGCCTCTGCCATCCGGAGATGGGCGAGGATATCGAAAGTCTGGAAGAACGGGTGCGGCACCTGGAACAGCGGCTGGAAGGCGTATCTGCGGCAGAGCTTTCCCTGCCGCGGCAAACAGCAGCACAAAATGTAATGGCGCAGGCAGCCCGTGCGGCGACACAGGCGCCGCAGACAGATGCGAAGACGACAGACGAGACCGCTTTGGCAGCGGAAGCGCCAAAGCAGGAGAAAGCAGTCCAACCACAGGAGGCGTCCGACGGCGCAGCGCTGGTGGAACGGGAATGGGGCCGCATTTTAAGCGGCATCCGCGGCATGGAAAAAAATATGCTGGAAGAGGCAAAGGTTTCGGCGGACGATGCATCCCATATTCGTTTAAGCTACGCCAAAACCGCGGAGTTTACTTATAACTATGTGGTGCAGTTTCACCTGGCAGACAAACTGACGGCGCTGGTAAAGAAAAAGTACGGGGTAGAAGTCGGTTTTCGTGTGGTGCTTGCCGACCAAATATCTCCTGAAAAGGATCATCGTATGGAACGGCTGCAGTCGATTGTGACGATTCCGATTGAAGAAGAGTAAAAGAAAGGGAAAGGGTATTATGGCAAAAAATTTTGGCGGGTTCGGCGGCATGCCGCAGAACATGAATAATCTGATGAAACAGGCACAGAAAATGCAGAAGCAGATGGAGGAAGCCGGCAAACAGCTGGAGGAGGCAAAGGTATCTGCCACTGCAGGAGGCGGCGCTGTCAGCGCTACCGTAACCGGAAAGAAGCAGCTGGTGGAAGTGAAGATCGATCCGGAAGCGGCAGATCCCGATGATATCGAGACGCTGGAAGATCTCATCGTCGCCGCTGTCAACGAGGCGCTGCGCAAGGCAGATGAACTGTCCGCAAATTCCATGTCAAAGATCACCGGCGGTTTGGGAGGCTTGCCCTTTTAATGGAATACTACAGCAGGCAGATCAATCAGTTAATTGATGAATTTTCCGCGCTGCCCGGCATCGGAAGCAAAACGGCGCAGCGGCTGGCCTTTTATATTCTGGGACAGCCGAAGGAAAAGGCGCTGGCGCTGGCAGACGCAATTAAAGAGGCCAGGGAGCATGTCCGTTACTGCAAAACCTGTTTTGCACTGACGGATGCGGAGCAATGTCCCATCTGCGCCAGCAGCGAACGGGATCACAGTACCATTATGGTGGTGGAAAACACCAGAGATATGGCGGCCTATGAAAAAACCGGCAGATACAACGGCGTTTATCATGTGCTGCACGGCGCCATTTCTCCCATGCTGGGCATCGGCCCGGCAGATATCAAATTGAAGGAACTGATCAAACGGCTGGAAGGCGACGTGCACGAAGTGATCATTTCCACCAATGCGTCTCTGGAAGGGGAGACAACGGCAATGTATATCAGCAAGCTGATCAAGCCTGCGGGGATCAGGGTGACGCGGATTGCCAGCGGCGTCCCGGTGGGCGGCGATCTGGAATATATCGATGAAGTGACATTGCTTCGCGCTCTGGAAGGGCGCGTGGAATTATAGACGGCCGTTTTGTACGGCAAAAATCAAACAAAGGAGGTAGGTATTCTTGAACACGGACAAAGAACGAATCAGACAGTCCATTGACGAAGGTCAGACGTCGCTGGGAATTGAGTTTGGCTCTACCAGAATCAAAGCTGTGCTGATCGACGAAACGAACAGGCCGGTGGCAGGCGGTACGCACGACTGGGAAAACCGTTATGAAAACGGCATATGGACATACAGCCTGGAAGACATCCATACAGGCCTGCAAAAATGCTACAAAAGTCTGGCAGAGGACGTAGAAAAACAGTATGGTACGACGCTGACGAAAATCGGTTCCATTGGCATCAGCGCCATGATGCACGGCTATATGCCCTTTGACAAAGACGGAAAGCTGCTGGTTCCTTTCCGGACCTGGCGTAATAATATCACAGGCCCGGCGTCAGAAGCGCTTTCCGAACTGTTCGGATTCCATATTCCGCAGCGGTGGAGTATCGCGCATCTGTATCAGGCCATTTTAAACGGGGAAACCCATTTGCCGCAGATCGATTATCTCACCACGCTGGAAGGTTATATTCACAGACTGCTGACTGGCGAAAAGGTGATCGGTATCGGCGAAGCCTCGGGCATGTTCCCCATTGACTCACAGACAAAAGATTACGATGCGGAAATGGTGGCTAAATTTGACGCGCTCATTGCGGAGAAAGGCTATCCCTGGAAGCTGAAAGACATTTTACCGAAGGTGCTGGTGGCCGGAGAAAAGGCAGGCACACTGACCAGGGCAGGGGCAGCGTTCTTAGATCCTTCCGGCAGCTTACAGCCGGGAATTCCCCTTTGCCCGCCGGAAGGCGACGCGGGTACCGGTATGACCGCCACCAACAGCGTTGCGAAATGCACCGGAAATGTTTCTGCAGGCACCAGCGTATTTGCCATGATCGTACTGGAGGACAGGCTTTCCAAGCCTTATGAAGAAATTGATCTGGTAACGACGCCTGTGGGAGACGCGGTGGCCATGGTACACTGCAACAACTGTACCTCCGATCTGAATGCCTGGGTGGGCATCTTCAAAGAATTTGCCGAAGGTATGGGCATGACCGTGGATATGAACCAGCTTTACGGCTTCCTTTACAACAAGGCGCTGGAAGGCGCGAAGGACTGCGGCGGCCTGCTTTCCTACGGATATTTCTCCGGCGAGCATATTACGGGCTTTGACGAGGGCAGACCTTTGTTTGTACGGGAGACCAACAGCAGCTTCCATCTGGCCGAATTTATGCGCTGCCATCTGTATACGGCGCTGGGCGCGCTGAAGATCGGGCTGGATATTCTGACGCAGAATGAAAAAGTCAAAGTGAAAAAGATTTACGGACACGGCGGATTGTTCAAGACCGAAAAGGTAGGCCAGAGCATTCTGGCGGCAGCCATGAACGCGCCGGTTTCCGTTATGGCAACTGCGGGAGAAGGCGGCGCATGGGGCATCGCGCTGCTGGCTTCCTATATGAGAAACAAACAGGCGGATGAAAGTCTGGACGCTTATCTGAATGCGCATGTTTTCGCAGGAGAGCAGAGCATCGATATGGATCCGGATCCTGCGGACGTGGAAGGATTCAACCGTTTCATTGCACGCTACAAAGCAGGCCTGTCCATCGAGCGGGCCGCAGTGGACAATATCCGGTAAGCCGCAGGCGCAGAAAAGAGGGAAAACATGTTAGAAAAATTAAAACAACAGGTATATGAAGCCAACATGGAACTGCCGAAGCGGGGCCTTGTGACCTACACATGGGGCAATGTCAGCGGTTTTGATCCGGAAAGCGGTTATTTTGCAATCAAACCAAGCGGGGTGGAATATGACGCGCTGCAGCCGGAAGACATGGTAATCATGGATTTAAACGGCAATCAGATCGAGGGAAAATACCGTCCTTCTTCGGATACCGCAACCCATATCGAACTGTATAAGGCCTTTAAAGGCATCGGCGGTATCGTGCATACCCATTCTCCCTGGGCCACCCAGTGGGCGCAGGCCGGAAAGAGCATTCCGATTTACGGAACCACCCAGGCCGATTACTTCTATGGTCCGGTGCCCTGCGCCAGAAGTCTGACCAAAGAGGAAATTGACGAGGCTTATGAAAAAAATACAGGCCTGGTGATTGCGGAAACATTCAAAGATATCAATCCGATTTATGTGCCGGGCGTGCTCTGCACCAACCACGGTCCCTTTGCATGGGGCAAAGATGCGGCAGAAGCGGTACATAATGCAGTTGTACTTGAAGAATGTGCAAAAATGGCTTATTATACAGAAAAGATCAATCCATCGGTACAGCCGATTCCGCAGGCATTGCTGGACAAGCATTTCTTAAGAAAGCACGGCGCAAATGCCTATTACGGACAGAAGTAAAATGAAAGTTTACATAATAGGAGGACTTTTTCAATGAGTAGCAGTATTGACACAAAATGCGTAAACGCCATTCGTGTACTGGCCGCAGACGCCGTACAGAAGGCAAAATCAGGACATCCGGGACTGCCCCTGGGCTCCGCAGCAATGGCGTATGAGCTCTGGGCACATCACATGCACCACAATCCGAAGGATACTTCCTGGCCCAACCGGGATCGGTTCATTCTTTCGGGCGGACACGGCTCCACACTGCTGTATTCGCTGCTGCATCTGTTTGGCTATGGTCTGACAGCGGAAGATCTGGCGGGATTCCGTCAGGAAGGCTCTCTGACCCCCGGTCATCCGGAGTATCGTCATACGAGAGGCGTGGAAGCAACCACCGGCCCTCTGGGCGCAGGTATGACCATGGCAGTCGGTATGGCCATCGCGGAAGCGCATATGGCAAGCATCTTCAATAAAGAAGGCTATCCGGTGGTCGATCACTATACCTACGCGCTGGGCGGCGACGGCTGTATGATGGAAGGCATTACCTCGGAAGCATTTTCACTGGCCGGCACCCTGAAGCTGGGTAAACTGATTATTCTTTATGATTCCAACAAGATTACCATCGAAGGAAGCACCGACATCGCGTTTACGGAAGATACGACGAAGCGCTTCCAGTCCTATGGTTTCCAGACACTGACGGTAGAGGACGGCAACGATCTGGATGCCATTGCCGCAGCCATCGAAGAGGCGAAGGCGGATACCACCAGACCGACACTGATTACCGTAAAGACCATTATCGGTTACGGCTGTCCTGCAAAACAGGGTACACCGGCAGCCCACGGCGAACCGCTGGGTGAGGAAAATGTAGCCGCGCTGAAAGAAAATCTCGGCTTCCCGGCAGACAAATTCTTCTATGCGCCGGAAGACGTTTACGCACACTACAATGAACTGATTGAAGAACAGCAGACCGCTTACAACGAATGGAACAAGCTGTTTGACGATTACTGCAAGACATATCCCGAGATGAAGACCCTCTGGGATCAGTACCATGACGCGGATATCGCAAAGAAACTCATTGACGACGATGCGTTCTGGGCTTATGAAGACGAACCTGCCGCCACGAGAAATCTTTCCGGCACCATGGTCAACCGCATCAAAGACTATCTGCCCAACTTCATGGGCGGCTCTGCGGATCTGGCACCTTCCAACAAGACCAATATGACCGGCGCCGGCGACTTCTCTGCAGAAGACAGAAAGGGCAGAAATATGCATTTCGGCGTCAGAGAAATCGCCATGGGCGGTATTGCCAACGGTATGGCGCTTTACGGCGGCCTGAAACCCTATGTGGCGACCTTCTTCGTATTCAGCGATT
This sequence comes from uncultured Lachnospiraceae bacterium, assembly GCA_947630875.1. Taxonomy (GTDB): domain Bacteria; phylum Bacillota; class Clostridia; order Lachnospirales; family Lachnospiraceae; genus CANRIM01. The sequence continues at coordinate 4,782 of CANRJG010000005.1, read as the reverse complement.
ACGTAAAACCGATGATTCGTCTGGCTTCCATCATGGGACTGCCGATTTCCTATGTATTCTCCCATGACAGCATCGGCGTCGGCGAGGACGGCCCGACCCATGAGCCGGTAGAACAGCTGGCTGCACTGCGTGCCCTGCCCAACTTCCATATCTTCCGTCCGGCGGATGCAACGGAAACCGCGGCAGCCTGGTACAGCGCTATCACAAGCAAGACGACGCCGACGGCACTGGCACTGACTCGTCAGAATCTGCCGCAGCTGGCAGGCTCCTCTAAGGAGGCGCTGAAAGGCGCCTATGTCATCGCAGATTCCGATAAAGCGGAACCGGATGCAATCATCATTGCCAGCGGTTCGGAAGTCAATGTTTCCATCGACGCGAAAGCACTGCTGGCCAGGGACGGCATCGATGTCAGAGTCGTATCCATGCCCTGTATGGATATTTTTGAAGAGCAGTCCGAGGAGTACAAAGCATCGGTTCTGCCTTTAAGCTGCAGAAAACGTGTGGGCGTGGAAGCGCTTTGTTCCTTCGGCTGGGACAGATACATCGGTCTGGACGGCAAGCTGATCACCATGGATCAGTTCGGAGAGAGCGCCCCTTACAGCGTTCTGTTCAAGAAATACGGATTCACGGCGGAAAATATTGCCGCAACGGTCAAGAGTCTGTTCTAAACCGTATTAAAATCATCTGTAAAATATCACCCTCCGGGCTACTACCGGAGGGTGATTGCTATTTTACGGAAACTGTCTGCCGCCATCAGAAGACTTTCGCAGATACAGTCTGCAAGCTGCATCACCGTAGACAGCCGCGTGGTCTGCAGCTGCATATTGGCCAGAGGCGAAGAAAGACAGACGATGCCGGTGATGGAAATATCTCCTACCTGTTTTAATCTCTTTTTGACGCCGATTCCGGGACACAAGGCGCCTCTCGCAATGGTAACGTATCCCAGATGGGAGGAAGAACCCAAAGAAGCATCGACGGCGATCACAGGCAGGCCGGGATGCTTTTTCTGCGCTTCGGAAAGCTTCCGGTCCATATTGAGGGCATGGACGGGGTCTGCCAGCGTTCCGTAAACAAAAATATTCGGCAGACCCATCTTTTCCATTTTATAACCCACCAGCGGTCCCAGACTGTCTCCCGTAATGCGGTCGGTTCCGATACAGAACAGCACATATCCGCCGGAAAGGGAAAAATCGCCGGAAAGCAGCTGCATCAGCTTCCGGTACAATTCTTTGGAAGCCGCGTCGCGGCAGGCATCATAATAATAGGTACGGCACTTCATAAAAATCTCCTGAAACATTGGTATTGATCCGGCGTGGTAAGACAGGACCGGCGTCTGGCAATAGTGTTACCATAATATAGAAAAATTAGTCGAAATATTTTTCAAAGATTCCGTCATAAAACGCCAAAATATCCTATGGGCTTTTTGATAGTATAGGCCTGGAACAAATCTAAGGTGAGGTGAATTATGATGAATAAAAATGATTCCGTTAATTCCCAAAAGCCAAAAACAAGGAGTCCGGACCCTGCCTTGTTAAAAAACATCCGTCAAATCGGAATGCCGTCCGCAGGAACGAAACTTTATATAGAAGACAGCGCATTAAGCTATCTGAAATACCAGCTGAAAAAAAATGATAACCGCATCATTGCACTGATCGGCTCGGAGTCGAAGAGAAACGACACCGCCTGTCTTTTTGTAGAGGGCGCCATAAGGACAGATGATATCTATGCAAACGGCAGCGAATTGTCCTTCGGACAAAAGGCATTTTCGGATCTGTACGAAAAAATGAATACGTTTTTCGATGGCTGTATTCTGTTGGGCTGGTATGTGCCGGCATATGAAATGATCCGGAAGTATGCTTCCGCTTTGGGCGAAAATTGCAGACTCTTTATGCTGGAAGATCCCACCAGTCAGGAGGAGATGTTTTACATCAGGGATATGGGCAGAGTCCGAAAGCTGGGCGGCTACAATATATACTATGACAGAAACAATGGAATGAAGAACTATCTTCTCAGCTGTAAAGAAGATTTGCTGAAAGAGAATACCGAAAGAATACATACAAATACAGAATCAGTGCAGGAAAACGGGAAAGAAGAACGCAGCAGAAAATCGGACAGAAAAGATCACGAAAAAAACGAAGAACAGGAATCGTTTCGGATCACGCCTTTTCTGTATGCGGCGAGTACCGTGCTTGCCATCGTGGTGCTGGTGGTAGGCATTACGATGATGGGCAATTATGAAAAAATGCACGATATGCAGGCGTCCCTGGAGACCCTGGCAAAACAGGTGGGAATTACATTTTCCGGCGGAGATGCCGATGAAACGGAAAATGATGCGGACAAGCAGTCTCCGGAGGCGACAGACGCGGCGTCTGAAGATTCGAAAACAGATGCGCCGGCGGCAGAAATTACGGAAAATCCGGCGGCAACCTATTCTCCGGCCAACGGCATCGATGTGGTGGAGTATTACGTGGTAAAGGAGGGCGACACACTGGCAGGCATCTCCATGAAGCTTTACGATTCTTTGGATATGGTGGAAAAAATCTGTGAAATGAATTCCATAGAAAATGAGGATTCCCTGTATATCGGGCAGAAGCTGTATCTTCCAAAGGAATGAGCGAAGGACTTCGTAAGGAATTCTTTGGGAAACCGGCTTGAAAATGTAAGGTCAATAGAGTAAACTAAAGAATGAGCAGTGTGGAAACAGGCACTGCTCATTCAAAATTTACTGCCGCGATGGAAGGATGCGCATGATGCAGACAACGAACGGAAGACGGCTGCGCAACAACGGACTGCAGCCGGTGAACCAGAATCCGGACTATCAGGAAAGAATCAGAAAATACCGCAGAAGAAAGCGGATCACCACGGTGCTGATCGTGCTGCTGCTTTTGCTTTTGATTGCTGCGGGAATGGTTTTGTACTATTACCATACATACGAAGGCTATGTGGTGAAGGAAACGCAGGAACACTCGGACTCCACATATGTCAGCTATGAGATGATCCATGATCTGCGTCTGCGGTGTACCAAGGACGGTATTTCCCTCCTGGAAAACGACAATCAGACCGTATGGAGCGCCACCTATGAAATGCAGTCTCCGGTTACGGATATTTGCGGGGATTATATCATTGTCTATGAAAAGGGCGGCAACCGGATTTATCTGTTTGACACAAAAGAAGCGCTGTACACCTACGATTCCGCCATGCCGATCAAAATGGCCTGCGTCAGCAGCAAGGGAACCATTGCCATGATGCTGGAGGAAGAAGACCAGGTCTGCCGGATGAAATATGTTGACAGCAAAGGAGAAACCATTGCGGAGGGCAGATCATTCTTCAGTGAAAGAGGGTATCCGATGGATATGAGTCTGTCTTATGACGGCTATCAGCTTTGCGTCAGTTATTACGTCATTGAAGGGGCGGCGGCAAAAACCAATCTGATTTTTTACAGCTTTGATGAGATCGGGGATGCCAACGTGGATCATATCGTCACGCAGGACAGCTACAGCGATACGATTATTCCCACCGTGAAATTCTTAAAAGACGGAACCCTGGCGGCTTTTTCGGACAACAGCGTGCTGATCTATTCCGGCGGGAAGAAGCCTGCGCTTGCAAATACTGTTGAGATTTCGGATGAAATTCTTTCTGTGGCATACGACGAGAAAAATTTCGCAGTGGTGACTGCAAAGGAAAACGGCAAAAAACAGCTGCAGATTTACAATCACAGCGGCAAGCCCGTTTCCACCATTCCGGTGGATTTTGAATATACGGATATCCGGATGAAAGACGGGGTGATTCTGCTCTACAACACAGCCAAATGGAACATTTATCTGAAAAACGGGTATCGGAAAGCAACAGGAGAATATGATGGAGAAATCACGCAGATGGTACCCGCCGGATTTCAGCATTATATGATTGTCGGCAGCGATAAAATCGAAGAAATCCAGCTGGCGAACTGACGGAGGATCCTATGAATACACTGACGATTATAGTGCTGGTCATGCTGGCGGCAGCGGCATGGCTGGGCTGGCATAAAGGATTTTTAAGAATGCTGTTTTCTGTGGGCACGGTGCTGATCTCCCTGATATTGACGCTGATGCTGGCGCCCCGGGTGGAACATTTTCTGAAAGAAAAAACCGGACTTTACGATATGATGCAGGAAAAATACAGCAGTTTTCTGAACACCCGGGAAGATGACAGCTATATCCGGTCGCTGGCAGAAAATCTGAATACAGGCGAAGAAGCCGGAAGCAGGGAAAACTTCCTTTCTTTAATCAAAAGCAGAGAAACGCTGGAGGAAACCGCACAGAACGCGCTGCAGGCGGTAACGGACGAATCCAAACAGCTGCTGGCTGCCGGCTTTGCAGGACTCAGCGTAAAAGCAGCAGCGTTTTTGCTGACATGGATCGTAACCGGCATCCTGATTCGGATTCTGCTTGGGGTAATCCGGATCATAGAAAAACTTCCGGTGATCCATGGGGCCAATAAGGCGGCCGGGCTTTTTCTGGGTGGTCTGATCGGCCTGCTGCTTCTGTGGATTTTCTTCGCGCTGGTCACCGCCGGAGCGGCCACTGACCCGGGCAGCAAGTGTATGAAACAGATCGCCGACAGCCCGATTTTGTCCGTATTATACAGGCATAATTTTATTTTAAATTTTTTAAAATAATTCTTGACAAGGCAGGAAAATGCTGATAATATAAACTTCGCTGTCACGCAAAAAGACAGCGCGAACCTTGAAAACAGAACAGAGACACAACCCTGAAAACATTCAAAGAGAGAAACAAAAAGCGA
>CANRJG010000004.1 GCA_947630875.1 uncultured Lachnospiraceae bacterium | reverse complement strand
GTCCTGCGCAGGCGCCACCGGAAATGCAAATTTCCCGCGAAAATCCATGCGGCTGTAATAAGTGCCCCGGCTGCCCAGAGGCACACAGCCATTTCTTTCACCGTCCATCCGGAACGCCCCTTCGAAACGGCGGTTTCCCGGCGATCCAAACGGACTTCCCCGGATGCGGCAGATTCGAATTTCGTCCCGCCCGGCCGGACCGTTTCTGTTACGGAAGTCCCGGCGGCCGGTAATTTTTCCTGCACCACCGCGGTATGTTCCAGTCGGTCCAACAGGGCGCCCGGGCCATGGATCCATAAAGGATTTTCAAATCCCACCGGCGGCATCAAAAGCCGCAGCGCCACCAGAAGCCACAGCCCATACTGCAGACGGCAGCGCATTTTTCCGTTCCAGACTTTGCGCAGGATCAGGATTGCCGCCAGAAAAAGGGTCAGTCCCAGCAGTTGTCTGCCCATCACGCATCCTCCCCCTGCAGAATCTGATACAATTCCTGAATCTCCGCTTCGCTTAAAGCGTGTTCCTGCAGCAGGGTGCGCATCATCATGCCGACGGACCCCCGGTACACCTTTTGAATCAGGCTTTTTGTTTCGGCCAGCGCCGCTTCCTCCCGTTTGACCTTCGGATAATACTGTCTGGCCTTACTGCCCTCTTCATAAGCCACAATGCCCTTTTCCAGCATCCGGCTTAAAAGGGTATTGACGGTGCTCTTGCTCCAGCCGGGATCCTCTTCCAGTGCATGGTAGAGCTGCACCAGGGTTCTTGGCGACTCCTCCCAGAGCTTTTCGCAAATCAGCCACTCGCTGGGCTGTAAAATGATATTTTTTGTTTCCATCATGGAATCTCCTTTTTCGTACGACTGCTGTCAACCATATAATAGTCCATATGTATGACAGTTGTCAACCATTTTATTCCTTTTATCCACCTTTTTTTCAAATAAAAAACCGACGACATCTGTCGCCGGCTTTACCCGTTTTATTCAATCTATACTGTCAGAACTTACTTCTTCCGGAAAATAATGCCTGCCAGATTCGGCCCTGCGTTGATGGTCACAACGCCGCCGATGTAGTAATCCATGGCGGGTTCCTGTCCGAAGGCTTCCGCAGCCTTTGTTTTAATCAGATCCGTCTGATCCGGACGGTCCGCGCGAATCACCAGATAGGGGGTATTCTTTTCCCGTTCTTTCTCGCACATATCCATGATGGTATGCACCACATTTTTCTCGCCCCGCACCTTGGCCAGCACCTTGGACTCACCGTCTTCGAAAGTCATAATGGGTTTGAGCCCCAGCGCTTCCCCCATAAAAGCGGCAGCCGCGGAAATCCGGCCGGACTTTTTGGCATATTTCAGATCATAAGGCACAAACAAAATCCGTGTGTGGGAAATCCAGTCTTCCATAAAATACAGAATTTCTTCCGGGGTTTTGCCTTCCTGCGCCATCTTCGCACCCTCTACCACCGCGTAGCCGTAAGCCATGGTATAGGTTCTGGAATCAATGATATTGATTTCAAAGCGATCCTTTGCCTCCGGATGCGCTTCATAAAACTCTCCCCTGGCTGTCACCGAATTCTGATATGTGGTACTGCCCTTGGAGTTAATGGACGTGTAAATCAGACAGTCATACCCTTCTGCATATGCGGCCTCATAACACTGCATAAATGCATAAACCGTCAGCTGGGAATGGGTAGGCGTCTGCGGCAGCGAAAGCAGCAGCTTATAAAACTCCTGCGGCGTAAAAGAAAAGCCGTCCTCATACTCCTTTTCATCGACGGCAATCGGAAAAGGCAATACCTGGATTCCATATTTTTCCCGTTCTTCCGCCGGGATATCGGCAGCAGAGTCTGTTACAAATTTGATGCGGCTCATACGTTTCTCCCTGTATATTTTTTCATTTTTATGTATATTTTCTTTTATATGGGACGCTGTCTCACACACCTGTGTATTATATTTCAGCCTCCGCTGAAATGTCAAGGACTTTTCCGACATCCTCCGACGGGCGGATATGATTGTGCACCACCAGCTGTTTGTAAGGCACTTCCAGTCCCGCTTCTTCCAGCCCTTCCTGTACCAGCTTCATGGCCGCCCGGTACATATCGAACTTCAGCTCCGGACTGCAGCAGAATACAATTTTATAAATCACCGCAGAGTCCTCAAAATCCTGGGTTCCCTTGTAGACACAGGAATCGATGCCCTCCACTTCTCCGATTTTTTCACAGACCTGTGACAGCACCTGATGAATTTTCCGGACATCCGCTTCATAGGAAAGAGGTACATTTAAGCCGTTGACATTGCCGCTTTTGATGATCTGGGAAATGTTCCGGTTGCTGACGGTCATAATGGAATTGTCAGACAACTTCTGTATTTTGGTAGCCCGGACGTTGAAATCAATGACCCTGCCTTCAAAATCCTGATATTTTACAATATCGCCCACAAAGAAAAACTGATCTGTAATAATGCGAATGCCCATGATCACATCCTTTAAAATATCCTGCAGCGCAAGACCTACCACAGCGCTCACCAGTCCCAGACCCGTGATGACCGAGCTGACGTTAATTCCGTTGATCTGCAGCACCGACAAAATCGTAATCAGAACGATCAGAAACCGGCTTGCCATGACCAGCAGCCGGAAGAAAGAATTTTTTCTGTCATCTTCCGAAGCATGATTGGCAAACCGGCGAAACAGGCGTTTGACAAATCCCCAGAGGGCGACTGCAGCCAGCACCAGCAGGACGCTGACAATGAAATTGGCGGAACCGATATAATGAATGAAATTGAGCACAGGTTTTTCCATCACGAAATGCTTCATCTTATGTGTACGCCTCCCTGTCAAAAAATAACACCATATCCGTAAGTTTTTCCTGCTTACGGATATGGTGCCGGTATCTTTATTCTGTCAAAAGCCGCATCAGTTCATTGCTTCGCAGCAGAAATTCCCGCATGGCGTCGCCTGTCAATGGTTCTACGGCCAGTGCCGCAAGATCATACAGCTGTTTTACGATCATTTCCGTATACGCGCTCTGATCATTGCTGCACAGATACTTCACCAGCGGATGTTTGACGTTCAAAATCAGCGTTTCCTCTTTCGGGAACGCATCCGAACCCATGCCGTACATGGCATACATCTTCATCATGTCTTCCATCCGGCGGGATTCCTCGGAAAGAGTCAGCACGGAAGCAATGCCCTCATCCTTTAAGGCTTCTGCCTTTACCGTCAGCTTGTCCTTGCCCAGCGTTTTCTGAAAGAGCGGCGCAAGGGTTTCTTCCATCTCCTTTGCTTCCGTCTCGTCAAAGCTTTCCGTCAAAGCCTCGTTCATATCCGCGTCGATTCGTAAGAAACGAATTTTTTCATTTTTCTGCTCCAGGGCATTGATAAAGGGACTGTCAATATTGTGGGTCAGATAGACCGCCATCATGCCATTTTCTTTAAACATGCGGATGTACTGGGACTGTTGTTTCTCATCCGTAATATAATAAATGGTCTTTTTAGCTTTTTCTTCTTCCTCCGGCGCAGCTTCTGCTGCTTCCTTTCCGTCTTCCGCCGCATTGTTTTCGGCTTCCGGCGCGGTCTGCGCAGCATCGTCTTTCTCTTCTTTGGCTTCTTCTGCTTCTTCCTCCACCTTCAGACATTCCGGCAGGGTCAGATACTTATCGTCCGTGGTCTTAAACAGAATATAATCGTTGATCTTTTCGGCAAACTTCGGATCTTTGAGGAAGCCGAACTTGATAAACGGCGCAATGTCGTCCCAGTATTTCTCATAATTTTCCTTATCCACCTTGCACATGCCGGACAGCTTGTCCGCCACCTTTTTGGTGATATAATCGGAAATCTTTGTGACAAAACCGTCGTTCTGCAGGGCGCTCCGGGACACGTTCAAAGGCAGATCCGGACAGTCGATGACGCCCTTTAAGAGCATTAAAAACTCCGGAATCACTTCTTTGATGTTATCCGCGATGAAGACCTGATTGTTATACAGCTTGATCTTGCCTTCAATACTGTCGTACTCCGTATTGATCTTGGGGAAATACAGGATGCCTTTCAGGTTAAAAGGATAGTCCATGTTCAGATGAATCCAGAACAGCGGCTCCTTGTAATCCATGAAGACCTTACGGAAAAACGCCTTATATTCTTCCTCCGTACACTCGTTGGGATGCTTCATCCACAGGGGATTTGTATCATTGACCGGTTTCGGCGCTTCCTCTTTTGCTTCCTCCCCTTCTTTTTTCTCCGGTACGGGGGCATTGGGATTTTCAAGATAAATCGGCGTAGGCAGGAAAGAGCAGTATTTCTCCAGAACTTCCCTTACCCGGTATTCGTTGGCATACTGGGTGCACTCCTCATTCAAAAACAGGGTGATCTTCGTGCCGACTTCCGCCTGCGTACCCTCTTCCAGCGTAAAGGTGGTGCCGCCGTCACATTCCCAGTGTACTGCTGCCGCGCCTTCCTGATAGGACAGCGTATCAATGTGCACTTCATCCGCAACCATAAAGGCGGAGTAAAAGCCCAGTCCGAAATGCCCGATGATCTGATCATCATTCGCCTTGTCTTTGTACTTCTCCAAAAAGTCCGTGGCGCCGGAAAATGCGATCCGGTTGATGTATTCTTCCACTTCATCGGCTGTCATACCGATGCCGTTGTCCACAATGGTCAGGGTCTTGTTTTTGTCATCCGCAATGACTTTGATCTCATATTCTTTGCCTTCTTCCGGCGTATAATCGCCGATCATCTCCAGTTTTTTCAGCTTGGTGATGGCGTCGCAGCCGTTAGACACCAGCTCCCGGATAAAAATATCCTGATCGCTGTAGAGCCATTTTTTGATAATGGGAAAAATATTATCGCTGTCAATTGATAAGTTTCCCTGTTTCTTTCCCATGATAATTCCCTCCTTAAAAACAGAAACAACCAACATGACGGTATTGGTTGTTTCCTGAATGCTTATAAACTCTGAAAAATCTTACTGCATCTTGTTGACAGCCTGGCTGAGGCGGCTTACCTTACGGGAAACATTGTTCTTATGATAAACGCCCTTTGTCTCAGCTTTCATCAGCTCTGATGTTGCAGCTGCCAGCGCTGCATCCGCAGCCGCCTTATCCTTTGCCTCGATCGCAGCGTATACTTTTTTCACAGATGTCTTTACCTTTGACCGAATCGCTTTGTTTCTGGCTGCTCTGGTTTCTGTTACAAGAATCCTTTTCTTTGCAGATTTGATATTTGCCAAGTCAATTCCCTCCATTATTTCAAAAATACACTGCTTTGTGAAAGCCGGACACGGACAACCTCACCAAAGCACACGCATCTATTTTAGTGACTCTGCCAAATGATGTCAATAGCTTTTTTCAATTTTTCCTGAATTATTTTATGGGCGGCCGCTGCATTTTTTTACATATTCTTTCCCGTCTTAAGCCATACTAGCTTAGCAGAGGTGAAAACATGAACGAAGCAAACAGCGACCTGAGTACCCGCACGGACCTGGCCATGGAGGTCCGGGAAAAATATGAAAACGACAATGTGGAAATTTCCGGCGTCGTCATTGACGAATCCAAAGACAAAAAGAACGATATCACCATGACAAAGGTTTCCATTGTCACGGAAAACGGCGCAAAGGCCATGGGCAAGCCAAAGGGCATTTACGTTACGCTGGAAGCGCCGCGCATGAGTGATTCGGACGCTGCCTATGACAGGGCGGTTTCCAAAAAACTGGCCGGGGTGATCCGGGACATGCTGCCCGTCTGTGAAAACAAACGGCCCTGCATTCTCATTGCCGGCCTGGGCAACCGCATGGTCACTGCCGATTCTCTGGGGCCGAATGTGGTGGACCGCATCAATATCAGCCGGCATATCGAAGCGGAATTCGGAGAACTGGCGCTGGACGAAAATCAGCTGTATCTGGTCTGCAGCATCGTTCCCGGGGTCATGGCACAGACCGGAATGGATACTGCGGAAATCCTCCAGGGCATTGTCCGGCGCGTCGCCCCGGATCTGGTCATTGCCATTGACGCCCTTGCCGCAAGAAGTTCCAAACGGCTGGGACGTACCATACAGATTGCTGACAGCGGCATTCATCCGGGCAGCGGCGTCGGCAATCACCGCTGCGAAATATCCAGAGAATCTCTGGGCGTGCCCGTGCTTGCCATCGGCGTCCCCACCGTAGTGGAAGCTGCAGCCATTGTACATGACGCTGTAGGCAGCACCGCCGTAGCGCCCCATTTAAACGGTATGTACGTGACCCCCAAGGATATCGACGAAGCCGTCTGCCGCATCGCCCATATTGTTTCCGACGCGCTGAACCTGAGCTTTCAAAAACGGAATCCCCGGTCATACTGAGCCTGTTTTGCTCATAGAATGAAGAAAAAAGGACAAAGGTATGCCGTATTGACGCAAAGGGTAAAGAAAGCAGCAAAACCGGCCGTCGTTCTGCTGCTTCTGCTTCTCATTGTATTTTTTGTCCGTCTGGCGGGGCTGATTTCAAAAAATATCGATCACAGCCAGATCTTTGTCCGACTGCTTTCGGACGAACTGGTTTCTGTATTCGCACCGGAACTGGAATACATTTACTGGGGTGAAAGCAATGGGTTTCTGGATCATCTGGTGCATCTGTTTTTCCCTGCCGGCAGGCTGATTTATGAGGAAAGTGCAAATAGCGCCAACACCATGCCCTCCGAATATCTGGTGTATTATCAGGCCATCCGGCAGTCGGAAAGCACCGGTGTTGCAAAAGCAGCGCCCGAAGAAACGGCGCTTCCGGTTTCCGCTGTCAGTACGGAATTTACCCCCGGTACCATTACGCCCCTTTACAGCAGGCAGCAGCTGTCGGACTATAATTTTCTGCTGAATGAATTCTATACCGTAGACCGCACCACTTACGTGGACGCCTCCCTGCTGAATGCGGAAAGTCTGCTGGCAGCGGATCAGACCATCGACAAGGATACCCAGACCATTCTGATTTATCACACCCATTCTCAGGAAGCCTTTGCGGACAGCACGGAAGGCGATCCCTCCATGAGTATTGTGGCGGTGGGCGACTACCTCGCCCGGTGTTTAAGCGAACGCTACGGGTTTCAGGTGATACATAACACCGAAGTCTATGACCTGCAAAACGGTTTGCTGGATCGAAGCAAAGCCTATATATACGCGGAAAAAAGCATTGCTGCCATTTTAAAGGAGCACCCGGAAATCGACGTCATTATCGACCTGCACCGGGACGGCATCGACGGAGAAAAAATGACCACAGAGCTGGGCGGCAAAACCTGCGCCCGGCTGATGCTCTTCAACGGCCTCAGCCGTACCGTGGAAAACGGCGAAATCGATTACCTTTACAATCCGAATCTGGCAGGAAACTTAAGCTTCAGCTTTCAGACCCAGCTGGCCGCCAATCAGAAATATCCCGGTCTCATGCGGCATATTTATCTGAAAGGCTATGAATACAATCTGCATTTTCTGCCGAAATGTATGCTGATCGAAGCCGGCTCTCAGAAAAACAGCTTTCAGGAAATGTTAAATGCCATGGAGCCGCTGGCTGACGTGCTGAACGATGTGCTGACCCGGCCGCCCTCACTGAACTGAATCTCCTGTCGGGAGAAAACATTTTACCCGGCAGCTGCCGTCGTCGTAATACAGATCAATCTGCCCGCAGTCTGCAGTTACAAAGGTCTGTACGCCTTTCGATTCCAGCCGGTCCAGCACCTCCCGATGGGGATGCCCGTATGCATTGTCAATGCCGCAGGAAATCAGCGCGGCTTTCGGATGCAGCTGCGCAAGAAGCGCTGCACTGGTGGAGGTTTTCGATCCGTGATGGGCGACTTTCAGTACGTCCGCCGCCGCCTGCGGGATTTTTTCCTCCGCTTCCGCAGTCGCATCCCCCGTAAACAAAAATCGCAGTCCGCCAGCCGCTACCGAAAGAATCATGGAACCGGCGTTCACATCCTGACCTTCCCATCCGCTGTCCGGAAAGAGACAGCGGATTTGTATATCTTCCAGCAGCAGACTGTCCCCGGCCCGCATTTTCTGTACCGGAATGCCGGCTTTTTGTGCCTTCAGCAAAAAGTCTTTAACCATCTTCTCTTCCCGCGCCATCTGAGGTGTGATTACAATGGTACCGATCTCAATACTTCTGTTTTCTTCTTCCAGATACTGTTCCATCCCGTTGATGTGATCTGCATCCGAATGGCTTAAAAACACACAATCCACCCGGCCGATTCCGCGGCTTTTCAGATACGGTTCCACGGTATACTGAAACAGAGCGTCTTCATCGCTGCTGCCGCAGTCAAACATCAGAACTGCCCCGCTTTTGCTTTCCATGATACTGCATTCTCCCTGCCCTACATACAACATGGTCAGCCGGTTTTTGGCCGGATGAAAAAACAGCAGGAACACAGACAGCAACACCGGCAGCAGCAGCAAATATTTTCGTTTGATCACAGGCAGAAAAAACAGCACCGCTGCCAGTACCAGATAAAAGCCGATCACCAGAGCCAGCGGCGGTTTTCCCGCAATCCGAAATCCCTTCAGCCGATAGGCGGCAAAGGAAGCCGTCTGCGAGAAGGATTCCAGAATCAGTCCGCAGACACGAAACAGCAGTCCCGCAAATGGCGGGTAAAGAAAGGAAACGGCCAGTCCCGTCAGTCCCAGAACAAACAGAGGCGTCATCATCGCAATCACATAAAGATTGACAAACACGGAAAGCAGCGAACAGCTGTAAAAAAAATACAGGGTTACAGGCAGCAGAAACAGATTCAAAAACAGTCCCAGTGAAAAAGGCGCCAGCAGCCGGGAAAAACAAAGCCGCCGAAACCGGCCTGCCTGCTTTGCGGGAGCGCCGCCCAAAGACCGGGTCATCTGCAGATACAGCCAGATGGCCGTCACCGCACCGTAAGACAGCAGGGACGACGCCTGGAAGAGCGACGCCGGATACAGGCAGCCATAAGCGGCAAACGATACAGAAAGGGTCGTGGGCCAGTCATTTTTCCTGCCACAGAGTGCGGCCAGCGCCGCAGCGCCATACATAAAAACCGACCTTGCCACCGAAGGCGTCCAGCCGCAGAACAGGGCAAAGGCCAAAAGAAACAGAGTATTTGCCAGCAATATGATCTTTTTGCCGCAGCCACAGCGCTTCAGCAGCAGCGTACAGACGGCAGCAAGCACGGAAATATGCAGGCCGCTGATGGCCATGACATGACTGATGCCGCCTTCCTGATAGATTTTTTTCCGGGCGGGGCTTAAGTTCGTTTTATCTCCGAATAAAATGGCCTTTAAAACAGCGCCTTCCGGCACTGCATACGTATCTACCCGGGCGGACAGCGCCGCCCGCAGTTTTCTGAAACAGCTGCTGAGAGAAAATCCGGCTTTCTGCAGATGCGTCAGCTTCGCGTCCTTCAGATAAAACACAATATTGGAAGCCGCATAATAGGCCCGCAGATCTACGGCGCCTTCATTTTTCGGCATATCAAAATATGCAGCCGTGCCGGACAGATTCCCCACAGCCCCGATTGGGACGGCTTCGTCGCTGTAAAATACACCCCGGTGATAAAAGGAGTCTATCCGGAAAACACAGCGAAACGTATCATTTCTCTCCTCACAGTCCAAAATCCGAACCTTCGAAAAATGCACCGGCGTTCCCGGGGCCGGAAGCGCTTTACTGCCGCTGTATCCTGCCAGAAAAAAGCCTGCCAGAAAAAACAGCAGCATCCAAAGCAGAATTTCTCTTCTTTTCCTGAAATACCGGTGTATCGTACAAACTGTCAGTAATAGAATATATAAGGCGATTACCGTGTATACGAGAAACGAATCTTCCTCCTTTTTTAATTGCATAGCCAGTACAAACGAAAAAGAAGCGCACAGTAATCGCCGGTTCAGGAAAAACGCCTTCAGCCGCTTCCACTGACGGCGGCAGCCTTCTTTCAGCGAATGCGCCTTCCTCAAGGTAGCGGCACGCGCGCCTGAGGCGCACCTGCCATGTCGTCGGAAGGCATTCCAGTTATGCTGCGCATAAGCCTTCCTCCTCATATACATATCAGGTCCCGGATCTTTTCAAAGACCGCATCCTTGATTCCCGAAATATTTTTGATATCCTCGATACTTTGGAACGGGCCGTTCTGCGTCCGGTAAGTGATGATGCTTTCCGCTTTGGACACGCCGATGCCCGGCAGGGAACAAAGCTCCTCTGCGCCTGCCTGATTGATATTGACTTTTCCTTCTTCCGCTTTTGTCCCTGCATCCGCTGCCTGCGCCGGAACCTGCGCAGTTTCCGTCACCGTCGGAATGTAGATCTGATCACAGTCATGAATATACGCCGCCAGATTGACGGAAGCGGCCGCGGCATCTTCCCGCATGCCTCCGGCGGCATCGACGGCGTCCTGCATCCGCGCGCCGTCTTTCAGATAATAGATCCCGGGACTCACCACCGCGCCGCACACATAGACGCCGATTTCCTGCGGCGTCTCACTTTCCTGTGCGGGAGTCTCCTCTTCCGACGCAGCGACAGGCGCCGGGGTTTCCTCCGAGCCAATGACAAGCTCCCCCTGTTTTCCGCAACCGCAGAAAAACAGCAGAAAAGAAACTATGCAAATATAGATCAGCTTATGATTCATCGTCTGATTACGGACAGCCTTCGGATCATTTGCCTGTATTTACTATAGCATCTTTCCTGCTGTTTTTCAAATATTATTTATGTGATTTATTTTTCCATAATATGTTGTTTTATATTGTCAGCTGAATTGCCTGATCCGCATACAGGGAATAAATCCACATTTCCTTCACCGGCTTCCCGGTCAGTTTTTCCAGCGCGCAGCGATAACACTGCAGCTGTATCCGGTAGCGCTCCGCCAGAACCTGCAGGTTTTTATCCGGCAGATAATCCGTTTTATAATCCAGCAGTACCAGCCCGCCGTCTTCTTCAAAACAGACATCGATGACTCCCTGCAGCAGCAATTCTTCTTTATGCGCCGTAATGCCTGCTTTCGCACCGTCAAAAAGAATGGTAAAGGGCTGTTCCCGCAGCAGCTGCCTGCGCCGGCTGGCCGCCTGCATTCGTTTTCCAAGACTGCTGTTTAAGAAACGGGCAATCTTTTCCGCATGCACACAGCTGGCCTGGGCTTCGCTGAAACTTCCCTGTTCCTGCAGTGCCGCAATCATCTTCCGCACCGCATCCGCATCAGAGGGCCGGGTAAAGTCCCAGCACTCCAGAATATAATGATACAGCTGTCCCCGTTCGGCTGCGGGAATCCCTTCCTTCTCTTTCAGGAAGACCGGCAGCGTAGGATATTCCGGTTCCGGACGGATCAGCTCCCTGCCGTCCTCAAAATCCGCTTCCTCCTGCTGCTGCAGCTGGTATTCTTTTTTCAGTTTCGAGACGGACCATTTTTCAAAATGCTGCAGACTGCGGGGTTCATATGTAAACTCCAGCTGTGCCAGCAGTGCCTCCGCATCCACGGAAATGCCGGTTTTTTCGGACAGGACAGCCGCGGCCTTCTCCTGTCTGCCGGCAGCGGTATCCAGCAGTTCTCCGGGGGTAAATTCCCGGATTTCAAAACATGCCGGATGGGCCGGAATAATCTTCCGCAGCCATTCCCAGAAGGATTTGGCTTTCAGAATATCATTTTCGGAAAGTCCGCCGCCCTCTTCAGCCAGCGCCTGTTTATCACTGTGACTGCAGCAAAGAATCAGCTTTTCCTTTGCCCGGGTCATGGCCACGTACAGAATCCGGATTTCCTCCCCGCAGCTTTCCCGCCGGATCCGGTCCTCAATGATCTGCCGCACCATGGTCTTCTTACGGAACCGCTTTTCAAAATCCACGTAATTCACGCCGATCCCCAGCTCCCGGTGCATAATCACAGGCGCGATACTGTTTTCATAATTAAACTGCTTTCCCAGTCCGGCAAGAAATACCACCGGGAACTCCAGACCCTTGCTTTTATGCATGGTCATAATTCTGACCGCATTCGCTGCGTCCCCGGATATTTTCCATTCCTCTTCCGATATTTCATATTCGATCTGTTTTTCGATATAACAGAGAAAATCGAAAAGGCTTCTGTACCCGGTCTGCACAAACTGCCGGGCTTTGGCACAGAGTTTTTTCAGGTTTTCCCGGCGGTTTCGTCCCGCCGGCATGGCGCTGACACAGGCTTCGATTCCCGCTGCTTCGTACAGATCGCTTAAAATCTGATCTGCCGGCTCCAGACGGGCCTTTGCCCGCAGCTGCCCGTATACGGAAAGGAACCCGTCAATTTTACTGCAAAGGGCATCATTTTCCTGCATTCTGTATTCTGAAATTGCCGTATATAAAGACTTTTTCCAGCAGCGGATGCGGATGCGCGCCAGCTCCTCCGGGGAAAAATCTGCCGTCGGGGACAAAAGTACAGACGCCATGGGAATATCCTGCTGCGGATTGTTTAATATCCGCAGATAATTGACCACCGTGATAATTTCAAAGGTATTGAAAAACGAAGTCCGTGCCGCCGCCGCTACCGGAATCTGATATACATCCGACAGCGCGCTGCGGACGGATTCCACAACATTCCAGTTTCTGGCCAGTATGACAATATCCTTAAAAGCCGCCGGCCGGCGCGCCCCGGTTTCCGGATCCTGGATCAGAAGGGGGGATTTCGGATCTGTCAGTTCCCGGATCCGTTTTGCAATCATACAGATCTCCGCATCCGTATTTTCGATCTCTTTATCTGTATTTTCATAATGCAGCAGCTCTGGCCAAAGCGCCTCTGATGCCTCCGGCTGATAAGATGCTGCATATTTTAACCGCTGGGTCTGATCATATGCGACGCCGCAGATATTCTCCTGCATCAGGCCGGAAAAGACCACATTGACGGCATCCACCACCTGTTTCCGGCTTCTGAAATTTTCACTCAAAAACAGCTTGATCTGGTTTCCTTCCGTTTCCTGAAAGGTCTGAAGCTTGTGAATAAACAGATCCGGACAGGCGTTGCGAAAACCGTAAATACTCTGCTTTACGTCCCCTACCATAAAGACCCGGCGGACGCCGGAAATCTCCTTTGCAATATGGTACAGCAATTCTTCCTGCAGCAGGTTGCTGTCCTGATACTCGTCAATAAATATCTCTTCGTAAAGATTCTGCAGCTGCTTTTTCGCGGGACTGTGGGGCATTTTTAAAACAGCCAGCGCAAAATGCGCAATATCACTGTAATTGAAAATATTTTTCTCCTTTTTTTGCTCCAGCAGCCGTCTGCCGAATGCCGCGGTGATCCGAACCAGTTCCCGCACCCGGTCGCCGCAGGCGGTAATCTCTTCCATACGCCTTTTGGGGTCTGCGCTTACAAAGATTTCCTGCAGCTTTTTGACGCTTTGTTTCGCGGCATTGCGAAAGATCTGGGCCTGCTGCCTTTTCTCCGGTGCAATTGCGTCGTCTTTTTTCCGGGAAAGGGAGGCAAACGTACACATGGAAAGTGCCTCGGTGATTTCCGGGATCGTCTTTGCCTCTGCCATTTTTACAAACTGCGCCTGTTCCTGCAGCAAAAGTTCTTCATAGATATACGGGCCGTCCGGCGCATAGCAAAGGTCCAACGCACTTTCCAGAAAAGCCGATGCCGCTTTCATTTCCCCCTGAAACAGGCGCAGCGCACTTTCCGTATACTGCGCCGACTGCGCAGAAACGGCATCGTAGAGCTTCGTACAGCCTGCAAGCCACGCTTCGGGATCTTCATGACTTTGGGCGTACTGATACAACCTTTTGATATAATTCTCCAGCGGCAAATCGCTTTTTCCTGCCGCCAGCGAATCCACCAGATGGAAAAAGGCCTCGTCTGCCTGTCCATAGGCTTCTTCCAGAACCTCCTGCAGCGCCTCGTCTGCCATCATCTGCAGTTCACTTTTTTCTCCGATCCGGTAATCCGCGGAAACGCCATCCAGCAGGTAAAAATAATTTTTTACAATATACGCGCAAAAACTGTCAATGGTGGAAATCTGCGCATGATCCACCAGGAGTGATTGTCTCTGCAAATGGATATTTTCCGGATCCTCGGCCCGTTTCTGATCAATGGCGTTTCGAATTTTCTGACGCATACTGGATGCGGCGGCATTGGTAAATGTAACGATCAGAAGCCGGTCCACATCCACCGGATGGACGGCATCCGTAATCAGCGCCAGAACCCGCTCCACCATCACCGTGGTCTTACCGGAGCCGGCCGCAGCAGAAACTAAAATTTCCTTCTGTTTCAGTGAGAACGCCCGTCTCTGTTCATTCGTCCACTGCATGAAAAGCATCCTCACTTTCCTTCATTTTCTCCAGCAGCACGTCGTCGCTCTCCTTTTCGATTCCCTGCAGCTGCGCCAGATTTTCATCAAAACGGCAGACGTCATGATAATCACAGTATGTGCAGGCATCCGGTACGCCGCTGCGTTCCAGACAAAACGGATGCACTGCAATATCGCCGGAAAGAATCCGTTCTCCGGTTTCCGCTGTCTTTCTGCCGGCATAGTCCAGCAGCGCCCGCAGCGTATCCCCATCCAGCGCCGTGCCTTTCTGTCCGGCATTTGCGTTCCTGTCTGCGCAGCCCTTCAGCGCCAGCGCGTCCAGCAGCTTTTCTTCCCTGCCGGCATCGGAAGTTTCCGTTTTCAGTTCTATCACCGGATCCTCGATATGATAATAAAAGGCGCCTGCGGGAATCACCGTAACGCTGCTTTGTTTCTGTTCCAGACGCACCGCCGTATCCAGATACAGCATCAGCTGCAGCTGGACGCCGTGATACAGCCGGATCAGTGAAAAATCCTCTTTTCCCGTTTTATAATCCACCACACGCACATATTCCTGATCCATATCCCGGTAAACATCCATACGGTCAATTTTGCCGTTTAAAAGCAGCGGAATCTGCTTTTCCGCGGACATGGAAACCTTATTTTCCAGCCTTTCGAACCGCAGTTCCACATCCCGGATCCGAAACTGCTCTTTCTCAAACTGCCGTCCGATGGCCCAGACCGTTCGTTTCATAATCCGTGCCATCCGCCGGGTCTGAAACGCATCCCGGGCCGTGGCCGGCATCACCGCCCGGCGGACATTCCGATAAGCATCTTCAATACATTTTTCCGCGAGACGCATCTGATTTTCATCGGAAACCTGCTGTACTTCCATCCCGGTTTCCCGCACAATATTTACATAATTTTCCAATGCCGTATGATAGATTTCCCCATAATCCACCGCCGCCAGTTCCGGTCCGGAAGACGCATACAGTCCCAGCCCGTAGCGTAAAAAGTAAGCAAAGGGACATTTATTGTACTGTTCCAGCCGGCTGACACTGGTATGAAATTCCTGCCGGTCTCCCAGATACAGCTGTTTTGCAGTCAGTGTCTGCAAAAATGGACTGTCCATGCGGTACAGCCGGCCCTTTTCATAAAGCGCCAGTTTGTGCCTGTACGCTGCTTCCCGCATCAAACAATGATACAGGGCTTCCGCCGCCGCATCATTGTCCGACGCATGGGACAACAGATATTCCCACGCATCCGCCTTGGTTTCCGGCAAACCATCTTCCGCAGCACGCTGAAACCGGCAGTGCAGAAACATTTTCCGAATATCCCGGACAATGTACGACGCCGCCGCTTCCCCCTCTTCTGTGGCTTCCAGATTGTAAGACAGGCAGAGATAATCCCTTGCTTTGGCAAAGGTCCGGTACAGGTCGTAACGCTGGGTAAAATACGCCTCCTGGGCCGTGGGCGCAAGCACGACTTTATGCTCCTTCAGATACAGCCGCTCCGCTTCATCCAGCAGACCGCCCTGTATCCCGGTGTTTGGAATCACCCCTTCATTGGCGCCCAGTAAAAACAGCGCACGGATCTTCGCAAACCGCGTCCGGCGCACATCCCCCAAAAGGACATAGTCTTCTCCCGGCGGCAGCACGCCGATCCTTCCGGCGGAAAGCCCCGCCTCCAGAATCTTCAGATAATCCGCTGCCGATATCGTTTCCTCTCCCGATATTTCCACCAGCTCATCCAGCAGATGAATCAGATACGTATAAATCTGCGCGTATTCCAGCGCCCGGGCAGACTGATTTTCCTGTTCAAATGTTTCCGCCAGCGCCAGCAGTTTTCCTTCAAAATGCAGGGCAACCAATGTTTCATGCAGGGCGGTGGTCTTTTCTTTGACCGTCGCAGCGTTTTGCAGAAACGCCTCCGCAAAGGTCCCGATTTGCTCTGTGAAGGCCTCCCGCAGCACATTCTGCTCCGCCAGCGCTGCCGCGTCCATTCTGCCGGGAGCAAACGTCCATTCTTTCTTCCATGCACCCCAGCCCCGCAGTCCGGTGGTACGGACATACCCGTCCAGCGTATCCACCTGCGCATCCGTCAGTTCGGAAAACCCGCTTCGCAAAAACCGAAATACGCTTCGATAGGAAAAATCCTCCGCCGCCATGGCAATCAGCGCACGCAGCGATTCCGCCGCGGCATTTTCCAGCAACGGTCTCGGACGATCCGTAAAGCAGGGAATCTGCGCTTCCGCCATGGCCTGTTCAAATAATTTCGCATACTTTCCGATATCGCCTGTCACGACGGCAATATCCCGGTATGCAAGGCCTTCGGTTCTTACCAGGGAAACGATCTGTCTGCGCAGCCAGAGAACTTCTTCCTCCGGACTGCGGCATTCCGTCACAGTGATCCGGTTCGTTACTTCTGCATAAACCGGCTGCGTATCGCCAAAGAGATGCTGCTCCAGAAAATCAAATTCCGGATGACTGCCGGCACCTTTTTCCAGACAAACCGGCGGCATGACTTTCACTCGTTCTTCCTGCGCCATCCGCAGCAGATCGGTTTTTACCGCTACGCCGGAGGCAAACAGTTCATGGGCAAAGACCGCTGTCGCAGACGCAAGGACAGGATCCATGGTGACCGACAGAATCACCTGTTTCGCATGTTTCATCAGCTGCCGGATCAGTTCGTACTGCTGGCAGGTAAATCCGGTATATCCGTCGAAAACAAAGACCGCATTTGCAATAAATTCCGATGCGCCCAGTTTGTCCGCCAGCGCGGTCATAATCTGGGCGTCGGTAACATAATGCGGTTCGATATATCGGTAAAATGCCTCCTGCAGCAGAAACAGATCTTCGGTCTTTTTGCGGAATCCCGGAATCACATCTTCCGTTTCCAGAAACGCAAACTGTTCCTTTTTTACATTGTACTGGGCAAATTCAGACAACAATGACTTCAGTTTCGCAATGGAATCCATTCGTTTCAGCGGCTTCTGCAGTACCGTCAGCGCATCCTGCTGCTCCAATGCCACCTTCCGAAGCACCATCAGCTTTCCGGACTCGTCCAGTATCCGGGTACCCGAAAATCCGGTTTCCGCCAGTATCCGCCAGGCCAGCCGTTTGAAACTCAAAATATCAATATTGAATATGCCCCGATCCGGGTGGGCCAGCACATAGTCCGTCTGGGTCTGCAGATTAAACTGCTCCGGCACCATGACGATATAATCCCTGTCTTTGTGTCGGTCCGCTTCCGCAATGACCCAATCCCGCAAATATTTTGTTTTTCCGGAACCGCTTCTTCCGTAAATCAGTTGTAAGCCCATACCTTCTCCATAACCGTTATTTTTTCACGTAAAAGCTGACCAGGTTCAAATCCAGATCAAAGGTAAGCATGAACAGCAATTCCCCGTCTTCATAAGTGGCCGTCACCGCTACCACTGCAAAGGGCTCTTTTTTGTCATCCGGACTGTCCTGCCCGATCACTGTCGTCTGTGTATAAGAAATAAACGGGCCCACAGAAGTCCGCAGATTATCAAAATCCTCCACCGTATCATCCATGGGGTACTTTTCCAGATAATCCTCCCGCATATGCTCCTTCAGCACCTTTTCCACACCGTCCACATGTACGGCATCAATGATGCTTTCCGCTTCGGCCAGCAGTTCTTCCTTATCATATCCCTCGTTCAGCTTTGTTTTTCCGAAACAACCGGTACAAAACAGCATCACAAGACAGACGCATAATACGATGGAAAGCATTTTTCGTTTCATGGCTTCCACACTCCTTTGTTTCAAACTGTACTCATTGTACCACGATTCCTTGAAACAGGCAATTCTATGATTACAGCGTCAAAAGCCCGAACCGTTCTATCGATTTGTAAAAACCGAAGTTAAAAAGAGCGGAAACAGTGCGCTTACACCATTTCCGCTCTTTTTAAGCATTCTTTTTCAGATACTTTTCCCGGGTCGCAAAGCCGCCGCGTATGTGCCGTTCCGACTTGTTGATATCCAGCACCTTCCGCACCTGCGCCGCCAGCGCCGGATTAATTTCCAGAAGCCTGTCTGCCACGTCCTTGTGCACCGTGCTCTTGCTGACACCGAATTTTCCGGCGGTCTGCCGGACCGTAGCGTTGTTTTCGACAATATAATTCGCAATCTCTATTGCCCTCTCCTCTATATAACTTTTCAAGGTAAACCCCGCAATCACCGTGTTTCTACAGTGTATGCGGGAAAGCGGGGCGGTATGCAGGATGAAGAGGTGTTGGATTGTCCTGTTTTCCAGTCCGTTATGTCATCTTATTCTCAGTTTCATCGTTTGTGGTATTTTCTGTCGAAGCGTTGCTGTCTGACGGTTCGGATTCGGTCGGAGCGGATTCTTTCGGATCGGTATCTGCCATATCTTTGTGAAAAGCTGCATAACCGAGGACTATATACTACATTTCAGGCACCGGCACCGGCCGATGCGGATCAAATACCGAATTGACATCAAACAGATCCGACAGATAGTCCACATTTTCATTCATCATGTCATAATACATCCGGTATCCGTCCAGATTGCGTCTGCCCTGCCGCAGACAGCCCTCCGCATTCTGCACCCAGGCCGGCGTAGAGGCGTCTACATTACAGAAATAATGGAAGCCTTTGCCCCGCAGATAATTGTATTTGTCATTGGAAGCATCATAGGGCGTCCAGTTGCCGATATCGCTGCCAAAGGGATAAATCAGCACGTCGCATTCGCCGATAATCGGCTTCACCCGCGTTTCCCATTTATCACTGTCCGTTACGAGATTATCATAGGAACAGGTCTGCATGTTGATATGGCCCCAGCTGTGGCTGGCAAAGCCCCATCCCAGACTTTTCAGCTTATCCGCGACTTTCTTCGCCTCCGCGATCTGCTTCTGCCAGGCTTCCTCCCCCAGTTTGTCCCGGTACTCATCGTCAGTCCGGTATCCCAGTACGCCGTTGTAGCCGGTCAATGCCAGGAGCCCCCGGGCCCCGTGATAGGAGAAATCCGGATGTTCTTTTACAAAATCCTCAATCAGCGGCACCACATCATAAGCGCCGTAAACCGTTTCTCCGTCTGCTTTCACATACCGATTGGTAATATTTCCCTTCTCATCGATACAAAGGGAAGACGGAAATCCATCCTCTTCCATATATTCATAGTAACAGACGTCGTCCTGGGACAGAACGAAAGCCTTTTTATCGGGAGGAAGCATGATCTTCTTCTCAGTCCAGACCGGATTTCCCTCCCCATCCGGGACGTATCCGGCGAGATCATGGATATCCACCATCACGAAGCCTTTTTCATACATCTGCTGAATGATCTTCTGAAATTCATCCACCGTTGTCATGACCTGATTATAACCGTCGGCTCTGTAGTCTCCGTCAAATCCCCGCTGATAATCGGAAAGGAGCGTATGAAAAAAGACATGCGTCACCTGATCGACGGGAAATTCCACCAGCATACCCTGTTTTGCTTCGTAATCGGAGATCAGCGCCGCAGCTTCGGCCTTCTTCTCCTCTCCCTGAACTTCCCTTAACAATGCGATCGCGGCTTCATAATCGTATCCTGAGGCAAGCAGCCCAGCTTCCTCGATTCTGGACGCGTCTGTATCTTTCTTCGGCACTTCCGTCGACTGCTGATCTTTGGAAGTACGATTTTTTTCTTTTGGCATCTGCGTACAGATCAGTATTACCAGCACCACAGAAAGAGCAGCGAGAACAGTATATAAAATTTTTTTACAAAACAAAATTTTCTGCATATTTCTTTTTGTTCCGTTCATTTTTTCAATTTGTAAATACTGTATCAAAATCTGTACGAAATCGCAACAGGCCAGATTTTTCAGGTATTTCCGGAATTTTCATATGGTCTGGATTTCATGATTTCCAAACTTCATCAGACCATCCGAAATCCGCATCCCGTCTGCCTCTGAAAGAGTTTGTGAACACGTTTTTCGCACCGCGTCGGACACGGCGGAAAGGATATCGCTGTCCCGGTAAATATCGGCAAACACAAAGTCCATTTCCCCGCTCTGCCGGCAGCCGAAGAGCTCGCCGGGCCCCCGCAGTTTCAAATCTTCTCCGGCAATATAAAAGCCGTCATTGGACCGTACCAGCACTTCCAGCCGCTCCCTGCTTTCTTTCGTATCCGCGACATTGACAAAGATGCAATAGGACTGTGCCTTACCTCTGCCCACCCGGCCCCGCAGCTGATGCAGCTGACTTAAACCGAATCGCTCCGCATTTTCAATCATCATCACCGTCGCATTGGGAATATCAATGCCCACTTCAATGACGGTGGTAGAGATCAGAATATCGATCTTTCCGGCGGCAAATGCCGCCATAATCTCCTCTTTCTTTTCGCCGCTCATCCGGCCGTGCAGGATGCCGGTCTTTGCCTTCGTCCCGAAAAAGGCCCGCACCTGCTTCTGATAATCCTCGATGTTCTCACAGGCAAACATCTCGTTTTCTTCGATCATCGGGCAAATGATAAATGCCTGATGCCCGTTTTCAATCTCTTTGTATATAAACTGAAATGCCGTTTTTCGTTTGGAAAACGGAATCATGCAGTTTTTAATGGGAAGACGGTCCGCCGGTTTTTCCGCCAGTTCCGATATATCGGTGTTGCCGTACAGCAGCAGTGCCAGAGTTCTTGGAATCGGCGTTGCGGTCATATACAGGGAATGTACCTGCGCCCCTTTTTCCGTCAGCGCCGCCCGCTGCACCACGCCGAACCGATGCTGTTCATCGATGACCACCAGCGCCAGCTGATGAAAGGTCACCGCATCCTGAATCACCGCATGGGTACCGATGATCAGCTGTGCCTCTCCGGAAGCAATCTGCCGGTAAGCTTCCGCCTTTTCCTTCGCCTTTAATGCGCCGGTCAAAAGTACCACACGAACCTGTCTGTGCAGCTGACTGCACCAGGCCGAACAGGTTTCATAATGCTGTTTGGCCAGCACCTCCGTAGGCGCCATCACCGCCGCCTGGTACCCGTTGGCACAGGCCGCCAGGGCCGCGTAAAATGCCACCAGTGTTTTTCCGGAGCCTACGTCGCCCTGCAGCATCCGCCGCATCACACGCTCGCCCTTTAAATCTGCCCGCACCGCTTCCATAGCCCGGTACTGATCCTGCGTGGGTGTAAAGGGAAGCGTTTCCAGCCATTCCCGGCAGAGGGAAAAATCCGTGACGGGATACAGGTTGTACCGTGCCGGCTGTTCTTTTTCCAGCTGCTTCAGGCCATACTGAAAGAAAAACAGTTCTTCAAACACAAACCGCCTGCGTGCCTTCAAAAACGAGGCTTTATCTGACGGAAAATGCAGCGCGCATACCGCTTCGCCGAAAGGAATCAGTCCGTGCTCTTTTTCCAGTCCAAAGGGCAGACATTCCATGTCATACTCCGCAGAAGCCCGGAAAATTTCCAGTGCCTCGCCCATGGTTTCCGTAATCAGCTTATTGGTCAGGCCTTTGGTCAGGCGATACACCGGAAGCATCTTATTTTTCACTTTTTCATAATCCGCCGGTGTAAACACCTTCGGATGGATCATCTGATATCTGCCGTTTTTGGTTTCCAGCCTTCCGTGCATTACAAAGCGCATGTTTTTCTTTACAGTGGACCGGATATACGGCATTCCAAACCACAGGAGCTGCACCAACACATCCCCCGTCCGAAACCAGACCAGCACCATGTCTCCCCGCTGGGTCCGTTTGGACAGCGGCGCGGAAGCCACAACCCCTTCCAGCGCCAGAATCCGGCCTTCTTCCAGCTGCGACGGATCCGCCGGCTCCCCGTATACAAAATAGTCTCTGGGAAAATAGCGGATCAGATCCCGGATGGTGTAAATACCCAGTTTGTTGTACAGCGCCTCCGTTTTCGGACCGATTTTATGCAGTTCTCTGACCGAATCATTCAAAAAAATCATGCCGTGATCCTCCGGTCCCTCTCCTGCTGCCGGCAGATGGTACTGACCGTAAAAAGAGAATGTAAAGGCAGTTTCTGCATTTGCATTCTCTCTCTGCGCTTGCTATTCGACTGAAACAATATAATAGTAAACCGGCTGTCCGCCGTACTGCAGTTCCACGTCGCAGTCCGGATACAGGGCTTCCAGCGCTTCCTGCAGCGCCCCAGCCTGCTCCTCGCTGATGTCAATGCCGTAATAGATGCTGATCAGTTCGCTGTCCTCATCGATCAGCTCCTCCAGTAAATCCGCCGTGGTCTGCTCAATCTCTCTGCCGGCCACCAGCGTATCGTCTCCGATACCGATAATGTCATTTTCATGGATTTCCTTGCCGTCAATGGCGGTATCCCGCACCGCATAGGTCACCTGTCCGGACTTCACGCAGCCGATGGCCTCCCGCATCGCGGCTTCATTGTCCTCCGGCGACTGATCGTTCATAAAGGCGATCATTGCCGAAATACCCTGGGGCAGCGTCTTTGTGGGCAGTACGACGATGTGCTTATCCGTCACCAGTTCCTTCGCCTGCTCCGCCGCCATAATGATATTGGAATTGTTTGGCAGTATAAAAACCGTATCGGCATTCACTCCTTCAATGGCGGAAAGCATATCTTCCGTGCTGGGATTCATGGTCTGTCCGCCTTCAATCAGCGAATCCACGCCGATGTTTTTGAAAATTTCCCCGAACCCTTCGCCGGCGGCAACGGAAACGAACCCGAATTTCTTCCGCGGCCCGGACCCTTCCGTTTTTTCCGTCTGCGCTTTCATCTTCTGTCGGCGTTCCTCGTATTCTTCCCGCATGTTGTCGATTTTAATGTGGGACAGAGACCCGTAGGAAAGTCCTTTTTGCAGCGCGTTTCCCGGTTCATCGGTATGCACGTGGATTTTCAGTATGTCGTCCACGTTGACGCAGACGATGGAATCGCCGATGGAGTTAAGAAACGCCTTTAATTTATTTTCTTCCTTCTCGGAAAGCGGTTTATCCAGATTGACGATAAATTCCGTACAGTAACCGAAAGTAATT
The DNA here is from genome assembly GCA_947630875.1 of uncultured Lachnospiraceae bacterium. Taxonomy (GTDB): domain Bacteria; phylum Bacillota; class Clostridia; order Lachnospirales; family Lachnospiraceae; genus CANRIM01. The sequence goes on along the minus strand of CANRJG010000004.1, from coordinate 47,206 downwards.
TCCGTATAATCGTCTTCTACCGGCGCATAAAGATCCGCGCTGGTGCCGGCATTTGCCGCCGGTTTTTCCGCCACGATTTCCCGGCCGCAGAGACCCTCATACATGCCCTGCAGAAAACGGATCAGACCTTCGCCGCCGGAATCCACCACGCCGGCTTCCTTCAGTACCGGAAGCATATCGGGGGTTTTTTCCAGTGTCTGCTGCGCGTGTTCAATCACGGCCGCGAGGAAGGGTTCCATTTCCTCCATGGTTTTGGCCAGCTCCCTGGCCTTTTCCGCGGCTTCTCTCGCCACAGTCAGAATCGTGCCTTCCTTCGGCTTCATGACGGCCTTATATGCCGTTTCCACGGCCTTCTGTGACGCGGCCGCAAGTTTTTTTGTATCCAGACTGCTGCAATTTTCTATATCTTTTGCAAAGCCTCTCAAAAGCTGCGAAAGAATCACGCCGGAATTTCCTCTGGCGCCTTTCAGCGATCCAATGGAAACGGCTTTGGCAATGGCGCTGATATCCGGTTTGGTTAAAGCATTGACCTCTTTGACTGCGGAAAGAATCGTCAGCGTCATATTGGTTCCCGTATCGCCGTCAGGCACCGGGAATACATTCAGCTCGTTGATTCGATCCTTATGCGCTTCCAGATTGGCTGCGCCCGTCAGAAACATCCGCTCTAAAACTACCTCATTAATCGTTGTGAGAGACACTTTATTTTCCTCCATACTCATTAATCAATCGCGCGAACGCCTTCGACGTAAATATTGACTTCCGCAACCTCAAATCCGGTGATTTCTTCCACCTTGTATTTTACATTGGAAATGAGATTTTCCGTTACGGCAGGAATATTGACCCCGTAAGCTACGATGACGTGACAATCGATCAGGATCCGATTGTTTTCGAACTGAATGGAAATGCCCTTGCCCCAGCTGTCCCGGCGCAGCAGTTTCACCATGCCGTCCTTGACGTTGACCCATGCCATTCCCACGATCCCGAAGCACTCCACCGCGGCGCTGCCCGCGCAGGTCGCTATGACGTTGGAATTGATCGTAATATCTCCAAACTGGCTAATATACTTTCCTTTCATGCAGAGGAAACCTCCTGTATCCATCGGCTTTCATTTTGTTTCCGGCAGAGAAAGCCGGAAAACTGTTAGTTTATTCTACTACATATCACCGAAAAAGTAAACAAAGAAAAAGCCGGTGAAGCATTTTCACCGGCATTTCTGACTGCCTCTCAGGCACGTTCTACTTTCCCTGACCTTAAACAGGAAGTACAGACGTACATCTTCTTTGCGGCACCGTTGACCTTAACCCTGACGGATTTTACATTCGGTTTCCAGATCTTGTTTGATCTCCTGTGTGAATGGCTCACAGCGTTGCCGAAATGAACTGATTTTTCACAAATTGCGCATTTTGCCATCTTCTTGCACCTCCTTATCGACATGAATTGGCCTTATACAGACCGAACCGAGGAATATTTTAACAAAATGATTCCTATAATGCAAGAACTTTTTTTCTTTTCTATTTGCAGCCGCAGCAAAACAGATTATACCCGATCAACAGCAGCAGTATAATGCAGCTGACTGTCCAGAAATTGACCGGTAAAAACACCATCAGCATCATTCCGAATGCGATGCACAGCAATGCCAGTCCGCCAAGTCGTTTCATATCTTCCTCCGGGCAAATGGATCTCATGCTACTATGCTATGACGCATCCGTAAAAAACTATGCCTGTCCGCAGCAGGTCAGTCCGTGTTTTTTTCTTCTTCTGCTGCTGCCGTTTCCGACTTGTCGTCTTTTTTGAAGCGGTCCAGCAGATCCGGCACCATATCCAGGATCTTGGTCAGGCCGTCCTGCTGTCTGACGTTGACCAGACGCACCTTGCCCTCATTGATCACCAGCATGGCGCTGGGGGTCATCTTTGCGCCCATACCGCCGCCGCCATTGTTCTTTTTGTCCTGGGCCATGGTGCCTGCGCCGATGCCGAATGACACGTCCACCAGCGGCACCACGATGGTCCCGTCGATATGAATGGCTTCGCCTACCACGGTTTTTGTGGTAAAATACTGATCCATGCCCTCGATCAGCGAAGTCACCGTATCCTTAAAACTGTTTTTTTCCATTGATCCTACCTCGCTTATCTGTATTGATTGATGATATCTCTGATTTTCTGATTCCGGAGTGTCAAAAGCACATGCCACGCAGCGTAAGCGCTGACAATGCGGCCTCTGACGGAGCCTTTGATACGGATGATCTTCCGGTCAAAAACCGCGTCGATTTTTACCCAGTCTGCGTAAAGCGGATATACAGCGGAAAGCGCCGCCATCAGAAATCCGGTATCCGCAGGGTCGTCCAGCCCGACGGTCAGCGTCAGATCGGATTTTCTCGGCCGGATGTGCTTTAGTATTTTCAGCGTATGCGCTTTGGTCTCCCGCAGCGCCGCAGCCGTTTCTTCCTCTTCCAGCATGGCCTTCAGCTGACGGAGCCTGTCCGCGATGGTTTTACATTTCCGGAATTTTTCTTTCACGGAATCCTTCCACCGTTTCAGACGGTCTCGAAACGGTTCTTTTGTTTCGGCGGTGTCAGAACTGCGCTGTGCTTTTTTTCGTTTGTCCGCTGTTTCTGTATCCGGTGTTTTGTCTTTCGCCGGTTCCGTAAGCGCATCCGGCGATCCTGCTGCATCCGACGGGGCGGTTTTCTTTTTCTGCCGGGTCTTTGCAGGTTTTTTCCCACGAAGGGAAATCCCGCAGATACGAATCCGGAATTTCTGTTCTTTTTGGGTACTGAAAGTCACTGTCAGCAGTCCGAAGAAAAAACGCAGCCGAAAGTATGCCATGCAGCTTTCGTCATAATCCACAGTCCCCTGATAAAACACCGGAATCGTAAATACCGCGATCACCAGCAGAAGCAGCAAGGCGATCACACAGCCGATGATTTTTAAAATAAGCAAAAATACCGTCATACCGACTCCTTACGCCTGCTAGTTTTTCCAACAATCCTCTGCGGAAAAGTATTCTTTCACCTTCACATCCTGCGTTTCATCATAGACCTTTTGCAGGATGCGTTCGGTCAGCAGCACCGCTTCCTGCCTGGTCACGGCGACGCCGATCACGGAAAGTTCCCGCCATGTCATTATCATGCCCAGATTGTATGGAATAATATCCAGCATATTTTCCGGATTGGCCGGAAGCGTAATCAAAAATACATTTCTGCATTTACGGCCCTGCAGGAAGCGTTCTTTGATTTTGTCCGTCTTGCCTGCGGCCCGCTCTCCTACAAAAAGCGCTTTGTACCACTTCATTTCTCCGTTCCCGACTTATAAAGTATACCGGCTGCAACCTTGTCCGCGGCTGCTTTTCCTTCCAGCGTTTCAATAATTTTCAGGGAAAAATCCATGGCTGCGCCCATGGCGCGTCCGGTAATGATCTTTCCGTCCCGGACGGTGTTTTCATAAACCACATGGGCCCCGGTCAGTTTGTCTTCAAAACCCGGATAGCAGCAGGCCGTTTCCCCTTTCAGCAGTCCGTACTTGCCCAGTACGCTGGGAGCGGCGCAGATGGCCGCAATATATCTGTCGTGTTCCTGCATTTTGTCCAGCGCTTCTTTCACCTGCGGCGCTGCCGCCAGATTTTCGGTGCCCTTTCCGCCGCCTGGCAGCACCAGCATGTCATAGTCCGTAACGTCTACGTTTTCCAGTGTGGCATCCGCCATGACCTGAATGCCATGAGACCCTTCCACCAGCGGTATCTCACGCAATGATGCCGTCGTGATTTCGATGCCTGCTCTCCTTACATTATCCACTACGGTCAGCGCTTCGATTTCTTCAAATCCCGCTGCCAGTATCATACATATCTTTTTCATGGTCTGTACGCCTTCCTTTCTTTCAACAGTTTAACAGAGACCGCTTGTAAATACAATAAAAAAAAGGTATGCTAAGCTATGAAAAAATATTGGAATACGGAGCGAAGCGCCATGAAGCGAAGATATATAGTTCTGTTTTTTTTCATGATCGTCCTCTGCGCGGGCTGCGGGGCGGACCGGCCGGTGAAAAAAACAGATTTTTGCATGGACACCTATATATCCGTCACGGTTTACCGGCAGAAAGACGAAAAATGGATTGATGAAGTATTTGCACGCTGCCATGCCTATGAAGACCTGCTGAGCAAAACGTCCCCGGATGGCGACATCAGCCGGCTGGAAAACGCCCGGTTTTCCTATGTGCCCATTGCCCCGGAAACCAGAGAAATCATTGAAATGTATCAGTCGCTTTATGATGCTTCGGAAGAAAAACTGGACTGCACCATCGGCGCCCTTACCGGTCTCTGGAATTTCCATGAACCATTGCCGGATAATCCCGTGCCGGCGGCGGAGGCTATACAGGAAGCGGCTGCTTCCGTCGATGCAAACGCGCTGATCCTGAAAGACGATACCGCATGCCTTGCTTCCGAAACCGCGAAACTGGACTTCGGCGCGGTGGCAAAAGGCTATATTGCCGGAAAAATGCGTGATTTTCTGGTGGAACAGGGCGTGGAAAGCGCTATACTGGATTTTGGCGGCAATATCGTCATCATCGGCAGCAAACCAGACGGCGAAGCTTTCCGCATCGGCATTCAGCCCTTCGGCGATGCAAACGAAGCAGCCGTATCTCTTTCCGTATCCGGTCAGTCGGTCATTACGGCCGGCGTATACCAGCGGTATTTCCGGCAGGATGGAACGCTTTATCATCACATTTTGGATCCGTCCACCGGATACAGTGCCGAAACCGATCTTTACAGCGCCACCATTCTCTGCGACGATCCGGCCACAGGCGACGCCTACAGCACCGTCTGCATTCTGCTTGGCAAAGAAAAGGCCCTGGATCTGATTCGCCGGACGCCGGGACTGGAAGCCATTTTCATCACAGAAAACAATGAAATCATATACAGCGATCCCTCTATAACAGATCCTGCTATAACAAATGAAGGAGAATGAAATGAAAAACCAACGATTGCTTGCACTGCAAAATGAAATGAAACAGGAACAGATCGATGTCTGCCTGATCTGTTCTACGGATCCCCACAACAGCGAATACATCAGCGATCACTTTAAATACCGGGATTACCTCACCGGCTTCACCGGCTCCGCCGCGACAGTGGTGGTAACCACAGAGGAGGCGTTTCTCTGGACCGACGGCCGGTATTTTCTGCAGGCTGCGGCGCAGCTGGCAGACTCCGGCGTACAACTGCAGAAATCCGGTGAAAAAGGGGTGCCCACGCCGGAAGAATTTGTCTCTTCCTATTTGAAAGAAGGCATGGTACTGGGCATCAACGGTTCCTGTGTTTCCGCCGCGGAGGGCAAAAGCCTTGCTGAAATTGCTGCCAAAAAAAAGGCGGTATTAAAAGCGGATTTTGACTATGCCGCCCGGCTCTGGCAGGATCGTCCCGCCAAACCGGCCCGTCCCATTTTCCTGCTGGAGGAACGCTATGCCGGACAAAGCGCCGCCGAAAAACTGCAGCAGCTGAAGGAAGCGCTGCAGCTGTCTGCAAAGGACGCATATTTCCTTTCAGCACTGGACAGCATTGCCTGGCTGTTGAACCTCCGGGGATCAGATATTGACTACAATCCGGTGTTCTATTCTTATTTTTATATGGAACCCGACCGCAGCGTGCTCTTTGTCAATCCCGCCCAGCTGTCGGAGGATCTGAAAGCCTATCTGGCGGCGCTGCCGGTAGAAATCTGCGATTATGACGCAGTCTGCACATTTTTTACGAAACAATATGAAAAAATTTACTGTGATGAAAACAGCATTAACTACGCAGTCTGTTCTTATCTGAAAGAAAAAGGCGAGCTTGTTTTCATTGACGATCCAGTCAGCCTGCAGAAAGCCGTCAAAAATAAAACGGAAATCGAAAACCTCCGGCATGCCAACTGTCTGGACGGCGCCGCCATGGTGCGCTTCCTTCGCTGGATCGAAGAAGCCGCCAAAACCGGGAATCTGGACGAATATCAGGCAGGCCAGACGCTGGATTCCATCCGGGCAAAAAGCGATGATTTTCTGGAAATTTCTTTTTCCACCATCTGCGGCTATCAGGAAAACGGCGCCATTATCCATTACAGTGCCGAAAAAGAAAGCGCAAAACCCATTGCGGCCACAGGCACGCTGCTGGTGGATTCCGGCGGGCAGTACCTTTACGGCACTACGGACGTCACCAGAACCTTTTCCCTGGGCGGTGAAGTTTCCGAAGCCTTCAAAAATGATTTTACCCTTGTGTTAAAAGGGACGCTGCATCTGCAGAACGCCGTTTTCCCGGAAGGCTGCAGCGGCGTCAATCTGGATATTCTGGCCAGAGAAGCCCTCTGGCAGGCGCACAAAGATTACAACCACGGCACCGGGCACGGCATCGGCTACTGTCTGAACGTCCATGAAGGACCGGTGAATATCAACAAACGCATTCCGAAAAACGGCGTCTGCGTCCTGCGGCCGGGAATGATCACCAGCGACGAACCGGGTATTTATATTGAAAACGCCTACGGTATCCGCACGGAAAATATGCTGCTTTGCAAAAAAATCTGTGAAAATGCCTTCGGCACGTTTCTCGGCTTCGAACCGCTGACCTACGTGCCCATCGATCTGCGCTGCATCAATCCTTCGCTTTTAAACGAACAGGAAAAAATCTGGCTGAACGATTATCATAAACTGGTTTATGAAAAACTTTCGCCGCTGCTGAACGAAGAAGAAAAAGACTGGCTGAAAGAAAACACAAAAGCGGTTTTATAAGTCGAAAACTGACTGCAATTAATTACCATCATAAAAACGTTTTATTTGTCCATAATACACTTCGGAGGTGATAAACATGACAAATAAAACGAATGTACCCGAAGCCAAGAGTGCGATGAATCGTTTTAAAATGGAAGTTGCTTCAGAACTCGGTGTCAACCTGAAAGATGGTTACAACGGGGAATTAACATCCAGAGAAGCCGGCAGCGTCGGTGGCGGAATGGTTAAGAAAATGATCGAAGCACAGGAACGCAGCATGGCTGGACAGCAGTAATCCGACAGTCAAAATCCCGGCAGTAAACACTGCCGGGATTTTTACATGTCACAAATTTAAATCTTTTATCAAGCCTGTTAATTCTTAAAGCTGTGCACCGGCGCGGGAATAGTCCCCTTCCGCGCGATCAGTTTTTCACAGGAGAAGGGATTTACCGCAATCACCGGCGCTTCTCCCAGAAGCCCGCCGAATCGGGCGGTGTCTCCTACGGTTTTCCCGATCACCGGAATCAGCCGGACCGCCGTGGTCTTCTGATTGATCATACCGATGGCCATTTCATCCGCAATGATGCCGGAAATGGTACTTTCTTTCGTATCTCCCGGTACCGCGATCATATCCAGGCCCACCGAACAGACACAGGTCATGGCTTCCAGTTTTTCCAGATTCAGCGCGCCTGCAAGGGCGGCTTCCGTCATGGCGTGATCCTCGCTTAAAGGAATAAACGCGCCGCTTAACCCGCCTACATAGGAGCTGGCCATAATCCCGCCTTTTTTTACCTGGTCATTCAGCAGTGCCAGGGCGGCGGTGGTGCCGGGCGCTCCCGCATACTCCACGCCGATTTCTTCCAGAATTTCCGCAACGCTGTCTCCCACCGCCGGCGTAGGCGCCAGAGACAGATCCACGATACCGAAGGGTACGTTCAGCCGCCGGGAGGCTTCCTTCGCCACCAGCTGACCGACCCGCGTGATTTTAAATGCGGTTTTTTTGATGGTTTCGCAGAGAGATTCAAAATCTGCGTCCTGATTGACATGCAGCGCGTGGCGCACCACGCCGGGGCCGCTGACGCCCACATGAATCACCGTATCTTCCTGGGTCACGCCGTGAAAAGCCCCGGCCATAAAGGGGTTGTCGTCCGGCGCATTGCAGAACACCACCAGCTTGGCGCAGCCGATGGAGTCCGCCTCCTTTGTCTTCTCCGCGGTCTGATGAATCACGGTTCCCATCAGCCGCACCGCATCCATATTGATGCCGGACTTGGTGGAACCAACGTTGACGGAAGCGCAGACCCGTTCCGTCGCGGCCAGCGCTTCCGGAATGGATTCGATCAGAAGCCGTTCCGCCGGGGTCATGCCCTTGGTCACCAGCGCGGAATATCCGCCGATAAAATTCACGCCCACATCCTTCGCAGCCTGATCCAAAGTCTTTGCAATCTTTACAAAGTCCGCCGCCCTGCGGCAGCAGGACCCGCCAATTAAGGAAACCGGCGTCACCGAAATCCGCTTATTCACCACCGGAATCCCGAATTCCGCCTCAATTTCCTGCCCGGTGGCCACAAGCCTTGCCGCTTTTGTCCGGATTTTCCGATACACTTTTTCACAGACCGCTTCCGTCGAAGCATCGATACAGTCCAGGAGGCTGATGCCCATGGTAATGGTTCTCACGTCCAGATTTTCCTGACTGATCATCTGGTTCGTTTCATTGACTTCCAATAAATTGATCAAAGCGTCCGTCCTCCTAGATCCTGTGCATACTCGTAAATATTTCTTCCCGCTGGCAGCGGATGATCAGGCCCATTTCTTCACCGGCCTTTTTCAGGTTTTCCGCCATGGCGTCGAACCCTACGTCTGCCTTCGCCATATCCACAATCATCATCATATTGAAGTAATCCGCCACAATGGTCTGGGAAATGTCCAGAATATTGATCTGATGCTCCGCCAGATAGGTGCAGACTTTCGCAATGATTCCCACGGTATCCAGTCCTACCACGGTGATAATGATTTTTTTCATCTCTGTTCTCCTTATATATGCAAGTAACGGCATGCGCGCCTTTAGAAAGCGCCCCTGCCCTGTCGTCGGAATGTCTTCCGCCTCATATACTGATCCATGCGGAATGCGCGTACTGTCCGGCCACATGAATTTCAGGCAGCACGTCTCCTTCCGCCTGCAGTTCCTGTTTCACCGTTTCATACGCGATATCCGGCAGATTGTTTTCCATGCTTAAATGCCCCAGAATCACCTGGGACAATCCCCCTGCGTCCAAAGCGTGAATCAGCCCGGCGCAGGCCTCGTTGGACAGATGCCCGTTTTTCCCCAGAATCCGCAGCTTCAGCGCGTAGGGATAGGGGCCCATTTCCAGCATACGGATATCATGGTTTGCCTCAATAATCCCGCCCCGGATGCCCCGAAAGGCCTGTATCGTATGTTCGTCATATGTACCCAGATCCGTGATCACGGCCAGCGCGCCTTCCGCCGTACTGAAACGGTACGCCACCGGTTCCGCCGCATCGTGATCCGTGGCAATGGCCCGGATGCAAATCCCCGCAATCTCAAAATCCGTTCCGCTTTCAATGACGGTAAACAATCCTTCGTCCACCCGGCCCAGGCAGCTGCTTTTCCGGACAGCTTCCCAGGTGCCTGCCGTCAGATACACCGGCACCGGATATTTTCGCAGGAAGGCGCCCAGTCCCCGGATATGATCAATGTGCTCATGGGTGATCAGTATGGCATTGATCTTGTCCGCACTGCTTTCCAGCTGTTCCAGCTGGGTTTCAATATTCTTTTTGCTGATGCCGGCGTCGATGAGAAAATGCCGGTCTTCATGGGTCAGATAAGCGGCGTTGCCTCTGCTGCCGCTTGCCAGACTGCATAATTTCATACCTGTTCTTTTTCCTTTAATCTGTTTAATTCCCTGTCGATCTGCGCAAAAGTATGCGATAAATCCGCGTTGTTGTCAATACAAACCCTGCAGCGGCGGACAAATGCTTCCTCCGGCAGCTGCGCGCGAATGATCGCTTCGCAGCGCTCTTTCGTATATCCCCGGTCCTGCATCAGCCGTCCGATGCGTACCGGAAGTTCCGACCGCACCAGCCAGAGCTCGTCACACAGCGCATCCAGTCCGGCTTCGATCAAAATGGCCGACTCGATCAGCAGGCAAAAAACCTGCCGTTCCTTTGCCGCCGCGATTTCCGCCTCGATCCGTTTCCGCACCAGGGGGTGCACAATGGCCTCCAGTGCCTTTCGTTTATCGTTGCTCCCATAGATGACTTTGGCCAGCTGCGGCCGGTTCAGTTCGCCGTCCGCTGCCACCACTTCGCTGCCGAAAGCTTCCACGATCCGGCGATACCCTTCTTCACCGCGCTGTTGTACGGCTCTTCCGATCTCGTCCGCACAGAGTACAGGCAGCCCCCATATTTCTTCAATGTACCGCAGCACCGTGCTTTTTCCGCTGCCGACGCCGCCGGTAATTCCGATGATCTGCATCACTTTGTCTCGTACCAGCTGCTGCCCCGCTGCAGCTCCGCCACCAGCGGCACCGCAAGGCTGCAGGCACTCTCCATTTTTTCTTTTAAGATTGCGGAAACTTCATCCGCTTCTTCCAAAGGCGCCTCCACCAGCAGCTCGTCATGCACCTGCAGGACAATGGCCGATTTCAGCCCCCGTTTTTTCAATTCTTTGTGCACCGCATTCATGGCCAGTTTCATAATGTCCGCCGCACTGCCCTGCACCGGAGAATTCATGGCGATCCGCTCGCCGAATCCCCGCTGCACCGCATTGGCTGCATGGATCTCCGGTACCGGCCTTCTCCTGTGAAACATGGTATAGGAATACCCCGTTTCCTTCGTGGACGCCACAATATTTTTCAAAAACTGCTCCACCTTCGGGTAGGTGGCGAAATACTGCTCGATGTACGCCTTTGCCTCTTTCACCGGGATTCCCAGATCCTGGCTCAGCCCATAAGCGCTGATGCCGTATACAATGCCGAAATTGACCGCCTTCGCATTCCGGCGCTGCAGCGGCGTCACCTCCGATGCCGGCACGTGAAAAACTTTGGCAGCGGTGCTTTTATGGATATCCTCTCCCTCGTAAAAGGCCTGGATCAGCCCCTCGTCTTTGGACAGATGCGCCAGCACCCGCAGTTCGATCTGCGAATAGTCCGCATCGATAAAAATACAGCCTTCCCGGGGCACAAACACCTTCCGGATGGAACGTCCCAGCTCCGTCCGTACCGGAATATTCTGCAGATTGGGATTGGCGCTGGAAATCCGGCCGGTGGCCGTTACCGTCTGCAGAAAATCGGAATGAATCCGCCCATCTTCTGCCACAAACCTGGGCAGCGCATCGGAATAGGTGGATTTGAATTTCGAAAACTGCCGGTAAATCAGCACATCGTCCACAATCGGATAATCGTTTTTGAGTTTTTCCAGCACTTCCACCGCGGTGGAATAGCCGGATTTGGTTTTTTTCGAAGCCGGCAGCCGCAGTTTTTCAAACAGAATCTCCCCCAGCTGCTTTGGAGAATTGATGTTGAAGCGTTCTCCTGCCGCATCGTAGATTTTTTCCTGCAGCGCATCCAGCTGCCCGCTTAAATACGCGCTGTAGCTGACCAGTTCCTCCGGCTGAATCAGGATGCCCTTTTTCTCCATACAGCGCAGCGAAACGCAAAGGGGCATTTCCATCTCATAAAACAGATCGTGCATCTGCAGCGTCTCCAGTTCTTTTTCCAGAACCCTGCGGGCGGCATCCGCCACAAAGGCCTCCCAGGACAGCTGCTGCCTGCAGATGTCTTCTGCCCCATCCCTGTCCGCCGCTTTTTTTAAATCCATCCATTCTTTGCGGCTTTTGCACTGCAGTTTCAGATAATCCCGGGCAATATCGTCGTAATCATAGGAATTTTTAATGGGATTTAACAGATATGCCGCAATCTGGGCGTCAAAAAACCAGCCGTCGTAGATTTCCACACCCAGGCCGTCGATCAGCCCCCGGCTGTTGAAAGTGGTCACCGACTGTATATGGGTTTTGAGCACCGGCAAAACCGCTGCCCCTTCGATCTGCGCAATATATCCTTTTCCTTCCGCGCACAACGCAAACCATCCTTGCGCAAAGGCAATGCCTGCGGCCTCTGCTTTCATTTGTCCGATAATATCCAGCAGCGTTTCTTTGTCCACCTGTGCAAATACGAGCGTTTCTTCCCGGCTGGTATCTTTCTGATCGAAACGGTCCAGAAACCGCTTGAATTCCAGTTCTTTAAAAAGCTGATAAGCCCGGGCGTTAAAATAATCCCTGCACTGCAGCGCTTCATAATCCGGCGCCACCGGCGCTTCCAGACAGATGGTGGCCAGCCGTTTGCTTAAGCGCGCCATATCGTAATGTTCTTCAAAGGCGCGCTTTGCCTTGGGCGGCGTGATCTCCTCCAGATGCGCATAGGCGTTTTCCACGGTGGAAAATTTCTTTAAAATCGCCGTGGCGGTTTTTTCTCCCACGCCGGGCAGGCCCGGAATATTGTCGGAAGCGTCTCCCATCAGCCCTTTCAGATCAATGATCTGTTCCGGCAGCAGCCCGTATTGTTCCCGTACCTTTTCGACGGTATAATCCTCCGCCTGGGAATTGCCCCGGACGGGTTTGGCCAGCTTCACCCGAATCTGTGGTTCCACCAGCTGCAGCAGATCGCGATCTCCTGTCACAATCACCACTTCCAGTCCGTCCGCCCGGCTTTTTTTCGCCAGGGTGCCGATAAGATCGTCCGCCTCATATCCGGCCTGTTCAAACACCGGAATGCCCATGGCCTGCAGCACTTCCTTCATCTTCGGCACCTGCCGGTGCAGTTCCTCCGGCATGGGTTTTCTGGTGCCCTTATAGGCGTCGTACATCTGATGGCGGAAGGTGGGGACATGCACGTCAAAGGCCACGGCCAGATAATCCGGCTGCTCTTCCTCCATGATTTTAAACAAAATCGCAAGAAATCCGTATATGGCGTTTGTAGGAAAGCCGTCCGTGGTGGTCAGCGTGGAAATTCCGTAAAACGCCCGGTTCAGCACGCTGTGTCCATCAAAATAAACTATCTTTTTCAAAAGCGTTCTCCCGTTTCTTTAAGAACTAATGGCTCAAAATAATAAACAGCACGATGATGCAGGCCGCCGCAATCAGCAGCGCAATGATAATCCGGATGGACTGATCATTTTTAATCTGTGTCCGGGTGTCCGTAATCATGCGGTTCATTTCCTCCTGGATATCGTAACTGTCCAGATCCGGATCTCCCAGCATTTTCAGGCCCCAGAAGGCGTAAAAATCCGTTTCAAAATCCTTCCGGCAGTTTTCACAGGTGTCCATGTGCCGGATAAATTCCGCAGACTCTTTGATTTCTCCTCTGTTTTCGATAAAAGACCCGATCAGTCTGTCAAAACTTTTGCAGTTCATATGCCACCTGCCGTTTCATTATGCATAGGATGCGTATACCTCGTCCCGGAAAAACTGGTCATACCAGACAAGGAAGGCATATACGGTCCAGATTTTCCTGCTGTGATCCGCTTTCCCCTGATAATGCTGATCTAAGAGCGCCATCAGTTTGTCTGTTTTAAAATACTGCCTGGCCGTTTCCGAGCAGAAAGCCGTTTTGATGATATCATAATAGGATTTTTCCCGCAGCCAGACCCGTACCGGCACCGGGAATCCCAGTTTTTTCTTGGAAGCCCATTTTTCCGGCAGTTTCCGTAAAGCCGCCTTGCGGAGAATGAACTTGGTATTTTCTTTATTCACCCGGTATTTCAGCGGAATGCGTCCGGCTACCTTCATGATCTCTTTGTCCAGGAAGGGCACCCGCACCTCCAGGGAATTGGCCATGCTCATCTTATCGGATTTCAGCAGGATATCCCCCATCATCCAGTTGTTAATATCCACAAACTGCATTTTCGTTACGGTGTCCTTGTCCTTCACCATATCGTAGAAAGGCCGGACGATTTCCTTCGGCGCTTTGGCGTCGGTGGTAATATTCAGCAGTTCCTTGCGCTCTTTCTCAGAGAACATATAAGCATTGCCGATAAATTTGTCTTCCGTCTTCTGTCCCAGCCGGATCAGGAAATTGACCCCCCGGACATGGGGAAACAAAGAGGCCGCTTTGCCGATGGCATGCCGGATGCAATAGGGAATCCGGTAATATGCTGCGTTGTCCACCGGTTCTTTGTAAATATTGTAGCCGCCGAACAGTTCGTCCGCCCCTTCTCCCGACAGACAGACTTTCAGCTTTTTCGAAGCCTCGTTGCACACGAAATACAGCGCCACCGCGGAAGGGTCCGCCAGCGGCTCGTCCATGTGGTACTGGATTTTCGCAAAGGTCCCCCAGTATTCCTCCGGCGTAATGACCTTGCTGATATTTTTTACATGGATCATTTCAGAAAGTTCTTTGGCGTAACTGATCTCATTGTACTTCGTTCCGTTGTCAAAGCCTACCGTAAAGGTCTTATCCACGTCCGCGGAACAGGCTACGTAACTGGAATCCACGCCGCTGCTTAAGAAGGAGCCGACTTCTACGTCGCTGATCTTGTGGGCTTCCACCGAAGCCTGAAACTCCCGGCTGATTTCTGCAATCCATTCTTCCGCCGATTTACTCTCATCCGCCGCAAAGGTGGGCAGCCAGTACCGACGAATCTGCATATCCCCCTCTTTGTAAATAAAATAATGGGCTGCCGGCAGTTTATAGACGTTTTCAAAGAAGGTTTCCGTCCCCACCGAATACTGGAAGGACAGATAATTTTCCAGCTGCCGCGTATTCAGCCGGCGTTCAAACTTCGGGTGTTCCGGAAAGCTTTTGATCTCGCTGCCGAACAGAAGCAGGGAACCGAATCTCGCATAATAAAAAGGCTTGATACCGAAAAAGTCTCTGGCGCCGAACAGTTCTTTCGTGTTTTTGTTCCAGATCACAAAGGCAAACATGCCCCGGATATGCTTGAACAATTTCGTACCGTATTCTTCATAGCCGTGCACCAGCACTTCGGAATCGGAAGAAGTGGCAAATACATGTCCCTTTTCCTGCAGTGCCTTGCGCACATCCCGATAATTATAGATTTCGCCGTTAAACAGCAGTACCAGGGAGCCGTCTTCATTATAAATGGGCTGCCTGCCGCCTGCCAGGTCGATGATGCTGAGCCGACGAAAGCCTAAGGCAATATCGTCGTCAATATAGTAATCGCAGTCATCCGGACCCCGGTGCCGGATACGGTTATTCATTCTTTCTATGATTTCAGGGGAATTGGCTGTTTCAGGATCCCCGGTATAGCCGACAAAACCACACATTCTTTTTTGCTGCCTTTCCTGATGATTTTCTTTTGTTTTGCCGGTTGCATTCTTTAAAATCCATAACCCGGCAATTTACATTATATCCAAACGGCGGCGGTTTTACAAGAACATTATATCCGTCAAAAATTGAAAAAAGGATCCGCCCTCAGGGAACGGATCCTTGATTGTTTTGCACTTTTATTTCATGGCTTTGACCCGGTCAAAAGTCTTCGTGATTTCCGCTTCAGGTTCTTTCGTCAGCAGGCTGACTACAATAATCACGATCAGACCCAGCACAAAGGCCGGCAGCAATTCATAGAAATCCAGAACCGTCCCGGCAAACGCGGTGCGGATCACGAATTTCCAGAAGAATACCATCACGCCGCCGGTGATCATACCGGCAATAGCGCCGTATTTATTGGTCCGTTTCCAGAACAGGGCCGTTAAGACCACCGGGCCGAAGGCTGCGCCGAACCCGGCCCATGCGAAGGATACCACACGGAAGACCGAACTGTTGGGATCTCTGGCCAGGAAAATCGCGATGATGGAAATGACGATAACGGATACCCGAGCCAGCAGAATGGAAGCCTTCTGGGACAGCTTCACGTGGAAGGTTTCCTGAATCAGGTTCTGGGAAATACTGGAAGAAGCCGCCAGCAGCTGGGAATCCGCCGTGGACATGGTGGAAGCCAGAATGCCGGCCAGAATCACGCCGCCTACGAAGGCAGGCACATAACCGTAAGTGCTCAGGAATTTCGCGATATCCACAATGATGGTCTCCGCTGCGGAGCCGTCTGCGTAAGTGGGAACCACGCCCTGCTTCATCAGCGAATAGCCGATCACACCGATCAGCACCGCAACGCCCATGGAAATGGTTACCCACACGGACGCCACTCTTCTGGAAAGTTTCAGTTTGTTCTTGTCTTCAATCGCCATAAAGCGCAGCAGGATATGAGGCATACCGAAATAGCCCAGACCCCAGGCCAGGGTGGATGCCACCGGCAGCGCGCCGTAGCTTGTAGTGGCGCCGTCCGCCACTGAATAACCCTGGAAAACATTCAAATAGCCGCCTAAGTTTTTCACGTTGTCTATGATATTACCAAATCCGTGAGCCATGCCCTCTCCGAATCCGATGACCACCAGCAGTGCAATGGTCATAATAATACTCTGGATAAAGTCTGTCGTGGAAGCTGCCAGAAAGCCGCCCAGCGTACAGTACACAATGATGACCGCCGCGCTGATGATCATCGCCGTCGTATAGGACATGCCGAAGAGCGAGGAAAACAGTTTTCCACAGGCGGAAAATCCGGAAGCCGTATAGGGAATAAAGAATATAACGATAAACAGGGCGGAAACCGTGGTCAGGATTTTCTTTCCGTCGCCAAAGCGTTTTGCAAAGAAATCCGGCAGGGTAAACGCGTCGATTTCCTGACTATAGGTACGAATCCGCTTCGCCACCACCAGCCAGTTGATATAGGTACCGATGGCCAGACCCAGCGCCGTCCAGAAAGCTTCAGGCAGGCCGCCCATCAGCGCCACCGCCGGCAAGCCCATCAGAAGCCAGCCGCTCATATCGGAAGCTTCCGCGCTCATAGCCGTAACCAGCGGACCCAGTTTTCTGCCGCCCAGATAAAAATCACTGGAAGATTTGTTTTGTTTTGAAACCGCAAGACCGATGCCCACCATCATCAGCATATAAGCAATGATGGCCACAAGAATAATGATATCTGTTGTCTGCATTTTTTCTACCGCCTTTCAAATTTACGTCGGATTATAACACAGTCAAAAACAGACTGAAATACAGAATATAGTATAAACTTTTTCCAATACAAAAACGCCCGATTTATTCATTTTTATCTGAATAATCAGGCATTTTTTAGTAGACTAAAGTCTATAACATTTTTAATTCATTATTTTGACGAAAATTTTTTTACAGCAAATATCCCTTTAAAAACATGGGCAGCATCTGTCCGCTGTAGCGGCACAGGGAATACTCTCCGTTGCACAGGCACCAGTCGTACATGATAGCCCGCTCATAAAGGGCGTAGGCCTTCACGATTTCATTCACGGATATATCCTCCCGGATCTCGCCCTTTTGCTGTCCTTCCTGTACCAGCGAACGCAGCAGCCGGTAATACACCCGGTTGTGATCCAGCAGGTGCTTCTCGCTTTTGGTGATCAGCTGAGACGAAAGCAGCTGTGCCAGCAGATCGATGGACACGCTGTTTTCGATCATACGGAACACTTCCCGGTTCAGGTAGATCAGCTTGTCCACACAACCCATGCCTTCCGGAAAGGAATCCATCATTTCCTCATACTTTTCATCAAAAAGATAGGACAACGAAGACAGCAGCGCGTCCTTTCCGCTGAAATAATGATAAAAGGAGCCCTTGGACGTGCCGGATTCATAAACGATATCATCCACCGTGGTATTGTCATAGCCCTGCTCGTAAAACAGCCGCCATGCGGTTGAGACAATTTTCCCTTTCGTATTCCGGTTGTTTTTCCTGCGCATATTTTTTTCTCCAGATTCATTTTGCAGATCAGAAATCCTCATCCGCAGAAACCAGTTCGTCATATTCCTGTGCGTCCAGCCACTCATCAAAAGCCTCGTCAACGATTTCATACTCCTCATCGTCGTCGATGTATTCGATCACCGGTTCTTCGTTTTCATCCTCGCTGTAACGGTAAAGATACACCGTATCGTCGTCTTCCGGCGCGTCCACCGGCAGCAGCGCCACATAATCTCTGCCCGCAGCCTCAAAAATAGTGAGAATCCGGCATTCGATTTCCGATTCGTCTTCCAGTATCAGCGTAATGAAATGCTCTTCCATTCGTAAATCCTTTCGTCTATACTCATGATTCGACAGTATAGCATTGTATCTGCGTCCGGTCAACAGCAAGATTACTGATAATAATCAAACTCCAGTTCGTACATTCTGACGGTATCCCCTTCCTGAATTCCGGCATCCGTCAGCGCATCTAAGATCCCCCGTTCCTTCAGGAAGTTCTGGAAGAACATAAATCCCTTTTCGGAATCGATATTGGTATAGCCCAGCATTTTTTCGATCATGGTTCCTTCCACTACAAAGGCCCCGTCGTCCGCACGGCGCACTGTAAAGCCGCCGTCCTCTCCTTCCTCCGACGCTTCGGGGAAATATTCCGGCGCATAGACAATGGGCTGGCTGCCGTACTCCTTCAGAATGGCGGTGACAGCATGCAGCAGTTCCGGAATGCCTTTGCCTGTGACACAGGAAATGGGATAGACGGGAATCCCCGCCGGTGCAAAGGTTTCTTTCAGCCGGTCAAGCACTTCCGGATCGGAAAGGGCATCGATCTTGTTTGCCGCAATGATCTGCCGCTTTTCCGCCAGGGTTTTGCTGAATTTTTCCAGTTCTCTATTGATCGTATATACATCTTCCAACGGATCTCTGCCCTCAAAGGCCGCCGCGTCCACCACGTGAATCAGCACCCGGGTTCGTTCCGTATGGCGCAGAAACTGATGTCCCAGCCCCGCGCCTTCGCTGGCGCCTTCAATGATGCCCGGCAGATCCGCGATACAGAAGCCCTCGCCGTCTCCCATATCCACCATGCCCAGATTGGGCTGCAGAGTGGTAAAGGGATAATCCGCGATTTTCGGGCGGGCATTGGACACCCGGGAAATCAGTGTGGATTTCCCCACGCTGGGATAGCCGATCAGCCCCACGTCCGCAATGACCTTCAGTTCCAGATCCACGGTCAGTTCCTTTGCCGGCTGCCCGGGTTTGGAATAACGGGGCGCCTGCATGGTGGAAGTGGCATAATGCTGATTGCCGAGACCGCCCCGGCCGCCGCAAAGGATCGTGTACTGCTCGTTGTCCCCGGACATATCCACGATCACCTTGCCGGTGTTGTGTTCCTTCACCACGGTGCCGTAGGGCACTTTCAGAACAATGGATTCTCCGGATTTTCCGTGACAGTTTTTCTTTCCCCCTTCCTCGCCGTCCCCGGCCGCGTAAACCCGCATAAAACGGTAATCCGCCAGGGTATTCATGCCTTTGTCCACCTGCAGGATCACATCGCCGCCATTGCCGCCGTCGCCGCCGTCCGGGCCGCCGTTGGGTACATATTTTTCTCTTCTGAAGCTGACGTGTCCGTTGCCGCCTTTGCCCGAGCGCAGCCGGATCGTCACGATATCCTTAAAAGCCAAGTTCCTCGCCTCCTACTAAAAGCGTTGAAAAAAGGCTTCAAATTTCTGCATTTGAAGCCTGAAAAAACATCTGAATCCTTATGCTTCCGGATAAACGGAAACCTGTTTTTTATCTCTGCCCTTTCTTTCAAACCGGACAACGCCGTCTGCCGTTGCAAACAACGTATCATCGCCGCCGATCCCCACATTGGTTCCGGGGTGGATTCTGGTTCCGCGCTGGCGGTAAAGAATATTTCCGGCTTTCACAAACTGTCCGTCGGCTCTCTTTGCGCCCAGTCTCTTAGACTCGGAATCTCTGCCGTTCTTGGTAGAGCCAACGCCCTTTTTATGCGCGAAAAGCTGCAAATTCATATTCAACATGGTTCAAACCTCCTTATTTCTGAATTTAATACGGTTTTTATAATTTTCTGCGATCATTTCTATGCCCAACAGCATGGACTCCATCAGAATCTCCGCCTCAGCGGAGGGTTCCTCCTGCAGACGCAGGGATACGGAGCCGGCTTCCTCATCGGTGCTGCTTTCAAAAGGAACGCCCAGCAGCATCTCCATGGAATTGATGCAGGTCAGCACCAGCGCCGAAACGCCTGCGCAGACAATATCTTTGCCGTATTCATCATATCCTGCGTGTCCCTCACACTCAAATCCGCAAATGTTGCCGGACACGTCGTTCAGCATGGTCAGGATGATCATCGTCTTATCCCTGAATCGAATCGATTCTTACTTTCGTATAAGCCTGTCTGTGACCGCTCTTTTTGTGATAGCCGGTCTTTCTCTTATACTTGTAGACAATCACCTTGGGGCCTTTTCCCTGTTCCATAACCGTAGCAGAAACGGCAGCTCCCTCTACTTTGGGGCTTCCTACCTGAAGCGTATCGTTCATAACGGCAAGTACGTTGTCAAACGTCACGCTCTCTCCTTCGGCTGCATTCAGCTTTTCCACCTTGATGACATCTCCTTCGGAAACCTTATACTGTTTTCCTCCGGTCGCGATAATCGCGTACATACGGGCACCTCCCTGTATTCATTACTCGCCGGCTTCGGTGCGGCAGCATTTTCGTAAAATGCCGGCCTCTTATAACCTCGCCGTGCGGCATACTCAATAAAATTAACACATTATTCCCGCTCCGTCAAGAGCTGTTTCAGGGGTTTTGTCAGTTTTTTCCGGGTCATTTCCAACAGTCCCAGCTTTGTAATATCCACGATAATGGGCGGATTGACGATTTTGCTGGTTTCCCTGGCAAAGGTTTCCAGCACCGCTTTTTCGTCCGCTGCGTCCTTCATATTGATCAGATCCACCAGAATCATGCCGCTGGTATTGCGCAGCTGCAGCTGTCTTGCAATCTCCGCGGCCGCTTCCGTGTTTAATTTCAGAAAGGTCTTTTCCCGGTCTTTTCCCCGGTCAAATCCGCCGGTATTGATATCCACGGCAGTCAGCGCCTCCGTATCCTGCCAGATCAGATATCCGCCGGATTTTAAATACACCTTTTCGGAAAGGGCGTCTCTGATTTCCTTTTCCAGACGGTACAGCTTAAACAGGGGCAGCAGCGGATCGTCATACAGCCGCAGACATTCCTGCCGCAAGGGAAAATATCGTTTTCTCTCGTCGTAAATCTCTTTGATATCCGTGACCGCTTCCGTATACAGTGCATCGTAAATATCGTTGATTGCCGTCTGCAGGCCGTTGTCCGCCTGATACATACGGGTTTTCGCCGGCCGGTAGGGGGCGTTTTGAATCACCGCATCCAGTTTTTCCGCCAGTGCCTCCGCTTCCACGCGGATTTGTTCCGGCTGCGGACAGCTTCCGGCATTGGTCCGGATGGTCACCTGATAAGGAAAAGACTTTTCTCCCATAACCCGGGCAATGGCCGCCTTTTCTTCCGGCTTTAATTTTGCGGAATAGCGCACTTCTCCCGGCGTTGAAAATACCACCGCGTACTTTCCGGTGACGGACAGCTCCGTTTTGACCATAGGCTTTTTGGCTTTGGTGGCTTCCTTATCCACCTGTACCAGCAAAGCATCTCCCGGCCGAAGGGGGCCGTCATGAGGCGGAAACACAAAAGCCTTCGCGGCGTCCTCCAGATTCAGGAAATACAGGTCTTCTTCGCCGATATCCACAAAGGCCGCGCCGATATTTTTTACCAGCCCATGGATCCGGGCAAGGTAAATATTGCCCCGTCTGCTTTTCGAATGCGCCCGGACAGGAAACAGCTGCATGAGCCGGTGGTTCTGATACAGGGCGGCAAAAATGAACCCGGGATAGTCCGGCAGTCTGGTAATCACAAGTTTTCCGTCCATCATTTACGCTCCGCCGGCGGCTTCCCCCAGAGGAATAAATCCGCCGTCTTCCTTTTTTGCATAGATTTCGGTCCGGCGGTACAGGAAATCTTCCCCGCCGCAGCCGCAGCCTAAGGCTTTCGTCAGGGCATCCATCATTTCCGCCGGTTTCAGATTGGCGGCGCTGCCGGAGGCCAGCCTCGTAAAAATCCGATTTTCTTCCGGCTGAAATACATAAATCATGGGCAGGATATCTATGGTACGCTCCGCTTTTTTCGTCTTTTTGGTAATCAGAAGCGATCGCAACGCCGTCCATCCGGCAAATACGGAATAATCAAAGTCCGGCCGATCCGCCGTAATCACATAATCACAGGCGGCCACCAGCGCCATGGCGTTTTTAGCGCCCTCCGCCAGATATACGGCGTCTTTCACCGTCAGGCCTTCCGGCATCTGGGCATTCAGATCTGCCATCATCTGCACCGTTTCCACCGGTTCGGTCAGTTCCAGATCAAAATATTCCGCGTCAGAACAAAGGCCGATCCCTAACGGCGCCGCAAAGCTGAGAATCTGATGGGGATGAAATCCGGCGGAATATGCCACCGGCAGTTTCGCCCGGACGATGGCTTTCTGAAAACAGCGCATCAGATCCAGATGGCCCACATACTGCATCAGGCCCTCTTTTGCAAATTTAATCCGCAGTTTCAACGCAGACACCTCCTTTGAAGCTGACAGCGCCGCAGCCCGCGCAGGCTTTCCTGCAGTGTGCCGTGACCTTTCCCTGCTTTGCTTTTTCATTTTCCCGGATCAGAAAGGCCTTGGAAACGCCGATATCAATGAAATCCCAGGGCAGGATTTCTTCATACGAACGTTCCCGGTGCACATAAAAGTCCGGGTCGATACCACATTCCGCAAAAGCCTGCTCCCAGTATTCCGGGATAAAATATTCGCTCCAGGCGTCAAATTTCGCGCCTTTGCGGTACGCGCGTTCAATCACGGCGGACAGTCTCCGGTCTCCCCGGGCAAAGATGCCCTCCAGTACCGACAGATCCGCCTCATGCCAGTTGTATTTTAAACTCTTGCGGTTTTTCTGCTCCAGAAAGGTCTGATGGACCATGGCCGCTTTCTCCAGAAAAGATTCCTTCCTGTCCATTTTTGCCCACTGGAAGGGCGTAAAGGGCTTCGGTACGAAAAAGGAGGAACTGGCCGTAACCTGACAGCGCCCGCTGCGCTGCTCCTTCGGCAGGTCATAGTAACATTCGGCGATTTTTTCGGAAAGATAGGCGATGCCTTTGATATCCTCTTCCATTTCCGAAGGCAGTCCCAGCATAAAATAGAGCTTCACCTTGTTCCAGCCCCCTGCGAAGGCATTTTTTGCTCCCTCCAGTATGGTTTCTTCATCCAGCCCTTTGTTGATCACGTCCCGCATCCGCTGAGAGCCCGCTTCCGGCGCGAAGGTCAGGGAGCTTTTTTTCACATCCTGCACCCGGCGCATCACGTCCAGTGAAAAGGCGTCGATGCGCAGCGAAGGCAGCGAAATATTCACATAGCGGCTTCCCAGCTGTTCAATGAGAAAGTCGATCAGCTCCGGCAGGTACCGGTAATCGCTGGAACTTAAGGAACTTAAAGTAATTTCGTCATAGCCGGTATTGTCAAACAGTTCCTGCGCGTAAGCCTTCAGTTCTTCCAGAGAGCGTTCCCGCAGCGGCCGGTACACCATACCGGCCTGACAGAAGCGGCAGCCCCGGATACAGCCCCGCTGGATTTCCAGCACCATCCGGTCCTGGGTCACCTGAATGAAGGGCACCACCGGTTTCACCGGGTAAACGCTTCCTTTCAAATCGGAAGGCAGCTGCCGTTTCACCACGGCAGGCGCCTCGCTGCAGTTGGGGGTAAAGGCGGAAATGGTACCGTCGCTGTTGTAAGTTACGTCGTAAAAGGCCGGCACATATACCCCCGGCACCTGTGCCAGGGCTTTCAGCGTTTCTATCCGGCCAAGTCCTTTGTCTTTGCAGGCCTCATAGCAGTCCATGATATCGTCCATGGTGCTCTCCGCCTCACCGAAATTAAAGAGATCAAAAAAATCCGCGATGGGCTCCGGATTGTAAGCGCAGGGGCCGCCCCCGATCACAAGGGGATCTTCTTCCGTCCGGTCCTTCGCATACAGCGGGATCCCGGAAAGATCCAACACCTGCAGAATATTGGTATAACACATTTCATACTGCAGGGTAATGCCCAGAAAATCGAACTGCCGGACGGGGGTCTGGGTTTCCAGAGAAAACAGTGGGATCTGTTCCTTCCGCATCAGCGCGTCCAGATCCAGCCAGGGAGAATACACCCGTTCGCAATACGTGCTTTCCCTTTGGTTCAGCAGATCGTAAATGATCTGGATGCCCAGATAGGACATGCCGATCTCATAGACATCCGGGAAGCACATGACAAAACGGGTTTTCATTTTGTCCGGGTCCTTGATGACGCTGTTTCGTTCGTTTCCGATATATCTTGCAGGCTTTTCCACGGACATCAGCTGTCTGTGGGTCAATGCTGTTTTTCTCATATTATGTCCTTTCACTGCCACCATTGGCCGTCTCTGGATGCGATGTCTTTGGCAAGGGCCGGCAGATAATGCACCGGCACGGTATTTTCCGGCCGGATCAGGTCGATCTGCTCCAGCTCGTCGTAGCGGAAGCTCTTCCGGCCGCCGTTTTTCATCCGGTTCCAGAACCGCATCACGGTCCGAAACGAAAGATAAATGATTTCCCCTTTGGCGGTATAATGGATAATCAGAAAGGCTACGCCCCCCTGCCGCTCAAACTGTTCCATAAACTCCATCTGGTGCGCGTGGATATTGGAAAGCGCAAAGGTATCGGTAGCGCATTCCTTGGCGTCAAAACAGACGGCCACCCCCTGTACCACTCCGATATAATCCACGGTACTCCGCTTATCGAAATACGCCAGCGTTATATGCCGGTTTTCCTGATCGATGTTCACAGGGGTAATGGGGGTGGGAATCTTCTGGATCAGCGCCAGTCCCTGCTCGATGTATCTTTCGTTTGTCCGGTTGATCAGATCCTCGAGGCCGGAGCCCCGAAGACCTCTCGATGACCATGTTGCCATAGTTTCACCTGTTGTTTTTGATAATATTTTCGCCGCAGTACGGCAGATATTCCCGAAATGCTTCCGGCAGCGGCGCGGTAATGGTCTTGCCGGAAAGGGCGCCCAGCTGTGGTTCCTCCGGAAAAATCATACAATAGGAATGGAGCAGCTGATGTTTCAGGCCGCTTTTTGCCGCCTTCGGATTGTATTTGAAATCCCCTGCCACCGGATGCCCGATGTGGCTTAAATGGGCCCGGATCTGATGGGTCCGGCCGGTGAAGAGTTCCACCTGCAGCACGGTCCGGGTTCCGGTATACCCCAGGGGCACGTATGCGCTCTCCATCCATTTAGCTCCCTCTTCGGGCCTGTCAAGGATGACGGCCTGATTCCCCGCTTCCTTCCGCAGATAAGCCCCCACATGCACAGGCTTGGTCATCCGGCCTTCCACAACTGTCAGATAGAGCTTCCGCACGCTTTTGTCCGCAATCAGCCGGTTGCAGAGTTTCAGGGCGCCCAGGGTCTTTCCCACTACGACGATGCCGCTGGTATTGCGGTCCAGCCGGTTACAGATCCCCGGACGGAAGGATTTCATCTGTTCTTCCGTCAGTGTTCCGTCGGAAATCAGATAGGCGATGGCGATGTCGATCATGGACAGATCGCCGGGGGCCGCCTTCTGGGACAGCATACCGCAGGGTTTGTTCAAAATCAGCACCTGGGCGTCCTCATACAGGATGTCCGGCATGGGAACATGCGCCGGCATCACAATGGTTTTCTGAAAGCCGCGGATGGTTTCTTCCGAAAGATAGAGGGTGATCCGGTCCTGCTCCTGCAGCATTTCCTTTCCGGTGGCTTTTTTTCCGTTTAAAACAATATTTTTCTTGCGCAGCATTTTGTACAGAAAGCCGTCCGGCGCCAACTGCATATATTTGCGCAGCAGCTTGTCCAGCCGCTGGCCGGCCTCATTTGTGCCGACGGCGAGTTCTCTCATGCGCGTTTCCTCCTTGTTTCTCAGGTACCGGCCTTCCTCCTTTGCCGGTATTCTGCCGCGGCAGTATCAGGCACTGGGGCGTACAGCCGATCAGGTCGCCTCTGCCGCAGCACAGCAGCGCTTCTTTGACCAGCGCATAGTTTTCCGGCTTCCGGTACTGCATCAGCGCGCGCTGCATAGCCTTTTCATGGGGATTTTTCGCCACATACACCGGCTTCATACTGCGCGGATCCAGTCCCGTGTAATACATACAGGTAGACAGGGTGGAAGGCGTAGGATAAAAATCCTGTACCTGCTCCGGCATGTACCGGATATCCCGCAGATATTCCGCCAGCTGCACCGCATCCTCCAGCGTGGCCCCCGGATGAGAGGACATGAGATACGGCACAATATACTGTCCCTTTTTCTGATTGATCTGCAGTTTCTCCACCCGGCGGATAAACTGCTCGTAAATTTTATGAGGCGGTTTGCCCATGGCCTGCAGCACCCGGTCCGACACATGCTCCGGCGCCACCCGCAGCTGTCCGCTGACATGGTGGGTGCAGACGGTTTTTAAAAACCGGTCGTCCGGATCGTACATAATATAATCAAACCGCAGTCCGCTGCGGATAAATACTTTTTTGACCCCCGGCAGGGCCCGGAGTTTGGCCAGCAGCGCCAGATAATCGCTGTGATCGGCTTTTAAGGCCGGACAGCGGGAAAATCCCAGACAGCTTTTGTCCGGGCAGGCGCCTTTTGTCTTCTGTTTCCCGCAGGCAGGCACCCGGAAATTCGCGGTGGGGCCGCCTACGTCATGAATATATCCCTTAAAGGCAGGATCTTTGGTCATCAGCTTCGCTTCTTTCAGAATCGATGCATGGGAACGCACCTGCAGGATCCGGCCCTGATGAAAATTCAGGGAACAGAAATGACATCCCCCGAAACAGCCCCGGTTGGAGGTAATGCTGAATTTCACCTCGTCGATGGCCGCAACCTTGCCTTTGGCCGCCAGCAGCGGATGCACATCCCGCATATAAGGCAGATCGTAAACGTCGTCCATCTCCTGGGTCGTCAGAGGCATTTGCGGGGGATTTTGTATCACATAAACCTGATGGGGATATGCCTCGATCAGCGGCTTTGCATGAAAGGGATCCGTATTCTGATCCTGGATCCGGAAGCTTTCCGCATAGCTTCGCTTGTTCGTGCTGACCGCCGCAAAATCCGGCAGCAGGATGCCCTCCTGCACCTGATCCGTCCGGCGGCTGCGGTAGACCGTCCCCTTCACAAAGCTGATTTCCGAAACCGGAATCCCGGCCTTCAGACAGTCCGCGATTTCCACAATGGCCTTCTCACCCATGCCGTAGATCAAAAGATCCGCCGCCGCATCCAGCAGCACGGAACGCTTCACTTTATCCGACCAGTAATCATAATGGGCCAGCCGTCTTAAGCTTGCTTCAATGCCGCCGATGATAATGGGCACGTCCTTATAAACTCTGCGAATCAGATTGCCGTACACCGGCAGGGCGTAATCCGGCCGTTTTCCCATGGCGCCGCCCGGCGTATACGCATCAAAAGAGCGCCGTTTTTTTGCCACGGTATAATGATTGACCATGGAATCCATGTTGCCGGAGCACACCAGGAAACCCAGCCGGGGTTTTCCGAAGACCTGCACGGAGGCGTCGTCTTTCCAGTCCGGCTGTGAAATGATGCAGACAGAATAGCCCCGGGACTGCAACACCCGGGAGATAATCGCGGGACCGAAGCTGGGATGATCGATGTACGCATCGCCGATCACGTAGACAAAATCCGGCTGCGTAATATGCTGTTGTTTCATTTCCTCCACTGTCAGCGGTAAATAAGCCATGGTCGTTCCCGTTTTCTTTTGCTGTATGGCGCCGCTTTTGGATTACGGCAGCAGTTCTCTGTAGTCATGTATGTAATAATCCGCCAGTTCCCGTTTCCGTTCCAGCAGATGCAGGCTGAAGGAATCATCCAGCGTGCAGGTGGTCATTCCGGCGTTTCTGCCTGCCAGTATGCCGTTGGGCAGATCTTCGAACACGAGGCAGCGGGCCGGATCCGCTCCCAGATGGGCAGCGGCGGTCAGATACACGTCCGGATTGGGCTTTCCTTTTTTCACCAGATCAGAGGTGATGATGGTATCCATCCGGTCCAGCCAGGGGTACTTATTTAACACTGCCCGGGTCAAATACAGGGAATTGCTGGTGCAGATCGCGGTTTTAATGCCGTTTTCCCGCAGAAAATCTAAAAAGGTCTGCAGGCCTTCCTTGGCAGGCACCGCATGGGCATACTGTTCATAGGCCATTTCATTCCAGATTTCAATAATTTCTTCCGGCGTTTCCTGCAGATGAAAGGCCGCTTTAAAATAATCCGCCGTTTCATGATAGCTCATGCCTTCGATGGCAGCTTTTAAGCCCGGCGGCGGCGTAATGCCATAGCGCGCCAGAAAATCGATATCCACCTGATCCCAGATCCACATAGAATCCACCAGCGTACCATCCATATCAAAGAGGACGGCGTCAAAGGCCTCCCGTATTTGTTCCGTATTTAATCCCATAATGTTTCCTCATCTATCGTGCAGTGCGGGCTGCAGACGCCAGCCCGGCAGATATTTGTTTTTCAGCCGGCTGCCCTCCGCTTTGGCCCAGCCTAAAGGGAATCCATCCACGCAGACCAGCGCGTAGCCGCTGTCCGTCTCAGCCTGAATGGTTTCTCCCTTTAAATAGCGCAGCACCCGTTCGTCCTGCAGATCCAGTCCCAGCACATTGGAATATTTGCCGGGATCCAGCGCCATGGCCAGCGCCTGGGAAGGGGCAAATTTATTGTTTTTTACCTGTCCCAGCAGCAGTCCTTTCCGCAGAATGTGCATCTTCTCCGGCAGCGCCGGCGCATCCCTGAAATAAGATACGTACCCGTTGATCACAGACAGATCTTCCGGGCGGATATCCGTAAGGCCGCAGTCTTTCAGAAACGAAAAGAAATCGCTTTTTTCCAGCAGTTTCAGAGATTTGTCCCCGCCGCGTTTTTTCGTCTTTGCCGCAGGCGCTGCCGTCTCCTGACTGCCGTCCTTCTGAAACATAGCCATAAAATGGCCTTCTCCCGGCATCTTATGGGGAAAGATGCGAACGCATGGTTTCGTTTTCGGCGTCAGGCCCTGCGCAAAGCCCTCGTAGGGCTGTATTTCCATCAATGACAGCTCCGGAAATTCCCGCAGCAGCCATTCCACGTTTTCCTCATCCTCCACCGTCGAAAAGGTGCAGGTGGAGTACATTAAAATCCCGCCGGGTTTCAGCATGGCACAGGCCGCCGGCAGAATCGAGCGCTGCATCTGCGCGTAGTAAGCCGGCCCGTAGTTCTCCCAGTCGGCTACCATCCCCGGATTTTTCCGGAACATGCCTTCGCCCGAGCAGGGGGCGTCCACCAGAATCCGGTCAAAATACCCGACAAAAGCCGCGGCAAGGCTGTCGGGATCCGCACTGGTTACGATGGCCCGGGTTCCGCCGAAGAGCTCAATATTTTTTAACAGTCCCTTTGCCCGGGTAGCGCTGATATCATTTGCCACCAGCAGGCCGTCTTCGGAAAGCCTGGAAAGGATCTCGGTGGCCTTTCCGCCGGGGGCGCTGCACAGATCCAGCACCTTACTGTCCGGCGCAACGGGAATCCGGTTGGCCGGCGTCATGGCGCTTGCTTCCTGCAGATAATACAGTCCCGCATAATAATAGGGATGTCTGGAAGGCGCAGCTTCCGCCCCGTAAAAAAAGCCGTTGTCAATCCAGGGCACCGGCGTACAGGCAAAGGGATCGATTTGTTTCCATGCGTCCGGACTAATTTTCTTCCGGTTCAGCCGGAGCCCTTTTTTGACGTTGTCTTCATAGCTTTGCAGAAACGCCGGGTAGTCGTCCCCCAGCATTTGCTGCATTTCCTCTGTAAAATCCGACGGGAGCCTGATCATCTGCGTCTGATTTCCTTCCTCTTTGATGTATCTTTTTCCGTTACGGCAAGTGTAGCATACTTTTTACAATTCTGCAATTCTGGAAACCGCAACATAGATTTCCGAAATGCGGTACCAGGTTCTAAAGTCCACCTCGCCGGTCACCGGCAGACCGAAGACCTCCTGAAACACACGCACGGCCTCCGCGGTCTTCGCTCCATACATACCGTCCACCGTAATCTGGGGAATCCTCGGATAAGCCTGCCCGATGCGGTTCAGCTGTTCCTGTATCTGGCTGACAGATTCACCGGAAGAACCTTCCTTCAGCAGTTCTCCCGGCCAGGAAACCGGTACGCCGGAAACAATATTCGCCTCATTGATATAGATATCGTCGCCGTAATAATAGCGCAGAATATCAATGGCGCTGTAATTCTCATCTCCCAGTGTTTTGGAGCCCCACTGGCTCATCCAGTTGGGACAGCTGGTTTTGTTTCCGTCGCAATACTGTGTTAAAATCGGCTGCCGGACGCCGGGACGGGACAGGTAACTGGTGAACAGTTCATCCACCACCGCTGAAATACTGTCGAAAATGTTCCGGTCAGGAATCCATTTGTGGTCGTAGGCCGTAGAGGAAGTGATGGTAAAATCGTATCCTTTGTTCCGGTACCACTCCGTATATACCCGGTTCAGCGTAAAGGACATGATGGCAAGCACATTTGCCCGGATGGTTTCCACAGGCCAGGTGGCATAAATTTCGCTGGACGCCACATTTTTTATGTAGTCCTTATAGCGCACATAATAATTTTGGGCGGCGGCATCGGACGGCGGGCCGTCATGCACCACAATATACTCGGGGATCACCACCAAGAAAGGACGATCTCCCCTGTTTCATTGACCGGCTTGATCTCCGCCTCCGGGATCTTGGGCGGATAAGGGAAAAACAGCGTATGGGGACCGATATCCGTAACAATTTCCGCTGCGTTTTCCGTTTCCGGCACCAAGCGGATTTCCAGCAGCGCCATCTGTCCCGGCAAAATCTGTATGTTGCTGACGGCCTCCGGCGCGAAGTTCCGGGCACTGACCTGAACGGTATATTCCCCATAGGGCTGCAGACTGTTCGGCTCCAGACTATAGTCCAGCGGCGGCGTATCCAGCGTCACCGGCCCTGCCATACCCGAAGCGTCGCTGGTCAGTGTGTAAAGCACCTCCTCCTGACCGCTGCGGGATATCTGTATCCGCGCGTCTCTCACCGGCAAAAATCCCGCCGCCGTCGCCAGACGGATGGAGAGACTTCCCTGTGCGCTTTCCTCTGCTTGTATCGATAAGACCTTATCATTCATAACATGATTCCAGACGTTTTTTACTAAGATATGACGGGTTGGGCCGTTTCTTTCCTTTAACTTGAAAAGCTTTCCAGCAGTGCGTAAAGTTCTTCACTGTTTTTCACATAAATGCCTTCTCGCAGGTCATCCCGGCTGGATGCGTCGATTTCCGCCGTCAGAATCCCTGTATTGTGGTACAGCGTATTCTCCGGATAGCTGTAGACCACAATATAGCCGTTTTCCTCTTTTACCAGATACTGCCCCGCTTCCGCCGCCGTGTCCATATTTTTGCGAATGGTCAGGTTGTCCGCGCTGAAATAAATCAGCTGATAATTCTTCAGCCCTTCCGCTTTTTCCGCATCGCTGATGGAACGGTTCATGGCAAGGATCACATCCTCCACTTCTTCTCTGGTCTTGCCTTCCAGAGACGCGGCATCGGAAAACTCCGTTTCATACACATGGTTCGTATGGACGTCATAGACTTCCAGAATGATTTCCGTATCCTCCGTGATCCGGTCAACCTTGTCTGCGGATACCTCAAAGTCCTCTCTTTCATTGAACCGCACCGCGATTTCCGTGTTGTACGCCCGGATATAGGTATAGGCAAAGGCGGACATAATCAACAGCAATGCCAGAATAATACAATAAAACTTTTTGTTCGTCATTGTCGCTCTCCATAAGAAAAGGTACGCATCTCCCGGTATTTCCGGGATATCCGTACCTTTAGGATGGACAATTGCCGTAAATTTATACTACATCAGATGCATTTTATTGAGAATCCGGTAAATCTTCCCGCCCATGGGAAGCGCCGTCAGTTCTTCCTTTCCGATACCCTTCAGCAGAATCAGCGCAAATCCGTAAATCAGGACGCCGGCGAGGATCGAAAGCAGGCAGGCAATGGTATTGCCCGCAGGCGCCGACAAGACATGATACAGCAGATACACCGCCCCGCCCATAATAGCGGAGGCCAAAAACGGCACCAGGAAGGTCTTGTAGTATTCCTGTTTGTACCCGGCATATTTTTTCAGCGCCATGGCGTTAAGCACACACATCAACAGCGCGAAAAACAGATTGGCGAAGACTACCGCGAAAACCTTTTCATGAAAGAAATCCAGCATCAGATAAAAGACGCCGATATGGGCGATCAGTGAAATCACCGCGTGGATCACCGGCACCTTCATCCGGTCGATGCCCTGCAGAATGCCGTTGGTCAGGGTGGACAGGCTGAAGGCCACGATGGCCACCGAACCGTAAGTCAGGGTGGAAACCGTTACCGGATCCGTATCGTTCCACAGCAGTTTTAACACCGGCCCGCCCAGTACGGTAAATCCGGCAAAGCAGGGAATCGATACGATCATCGTAAACCGGATAGCCTGATTGATCTTCCGGTTGATCTCCTGTTTTTCCTTCCGGTTCACCGACGCCGTCAGGCTGGGAATGATGGAAGAAGCCATGGCGGAAGCAAGGGCAATGGGTACCTGGGTCAGCAGCTTGTATTTGCCGCTGTAAATGCCCCAGAGGGCGTCATACTGCTTTTCACTGTAACCCAGCTGAAACAGGCTGTTGTTGAAAATGGCCTGATCCAGCAGATCGCTGATATTGTAAACTGCCGTGCTTAAAATCACCGGAGCAATGGTCAGAAGCAGCAGCCGGTATGTATCCTTCATGCTGTCCTTCACCGGCGCTTCTTCCGCCGCGATCTGCGCTTTCAGATAGGGTCTGCATTTTAAAAATGCAATTACCAGAAATACCAGCGCGGTAAAAGCGCCGATACAGGTGCCCAGCACGCCGCCGGCGGCCCCGTAGGCCGTGGAAAGATTGCCGTCCGCCGTTTTGATTTTCAGACCGACTTCAAACAAAGACGCGGCGGCAATGACCGAAACAAAGGCGTTGGCGATCTGCTCCATGATCTGGGACAGCGCCGTAGGCACCATGTTGCCCAGTCCCTGAAAAAAGCCCCGGAATACGCCGATGACCGCCACGATCAGCAAAGTGGGCGCCAGGATCCGCAGCGAATAGGAAGACAGGGGCGTCTTCAGGCAGGTGCCCGCCAGAAAATCGGAAAATACAAAACAAAGTCCCCCCACGACGGCGCCGACGGTTACGGCAAAGCCGAGGGAACATTTAAAATAAAAATATGCGTTGGTATACTGGGATTTTGCTACCGCTTTGGATACAAACTTGGATACGGCCAAAGGCAACGAATAGGAGGAAATCAGCAGCAGGATCGTATAAATGGAATACGCCGCGCTGTAAATGCCGTTTCCTTCATTTCCGATAATGCCCGTCAGCGGCACCCGGTACAGAAGGCCGATGAGCCGCACGATGATGGACGCCGCCGCCAGAATCGTACCCTGTACCAGAAAGTTATCCCGCTTCAGTCCTTTTTTCTCTGTCATGCCCTGATCTCCAATTCTTCCAGAATCTTTCGCTGCATCTGAAACATCTGCTGTTCTTCCGCAGGTTCCATGTGGTCATATCCCATCAGATGCAGCGCGCTGTGGGTCAGCAGAAATGCAAATTCCCGCAAAACGCTGTGGCCGTATGCCTCTGCCTGGGCCAGCACATGATCCAGCGAAAGCATGATATCCCCCAGATAAAGACTGTCATTTTCCGGGTCAAAATAGTCTTCCGGATGTTCCTCCACCGCCGGCAGCACGCCGGGGACGGCAAACGCCATGGCCGGAAAACTCAGTACGTCCGTCGCTTTGTCTATCTGCCGCTGTGCGGCATTGACCCGGCGGATTTCTTCGTCACTGACCAAAAGCAGCGTGACGCTGGTCTCGTAAGGAATCTCAAATCCGGAAAAGGCATGGGAAAGAACCTTTTCTGCCGCGGGCTGCGGCGCAAATCCCAGATCCGCCTGATACTCCTGTTCTATCTGTAAAATCATCGTTTCTCCCTGTTGTATGTCTTCTGCTGCTGTTGTCTTCCGGAGGCCTCGTATCGTTCATAGGCGTCTACGATCTTCTGTACCAGGGGATGCCGTACCACGTCCCGGCTGGTCAGCTCACAAAAGGCGATTTCATCTACCCGTGACAATACGCGCTTTGCCACATCCAGGCCCGATACGGTTCCCTTGGGCAGATCCTTCTGGGTGGAATCTCCCGTGACCACCACCTTGGAGCCAAAGCCCATACGGGTCAGGAACATTTTCATCTGCGCCGGGGTGGTATTCTGGGCCTCATCCAGTATGATGAAGGCGTTGTCCAGCGTCCGACCGCGCATATAAGCCAGCGGGGCCACTTCGATCAGCCCTTTTTCCGTGTTTTTCAAATATGCGTCCGGCCCCATAATCTGATAAAGGGCGTCGTACAAAGGCCGCAGGTAGGGATCGATCTTACTCTGCAGATCCCCCGGCAGAAAACCCAGCTTTTCTCCCGCCTCAATGGCCGGTCTGGTGAGAATGATGCGGCTGATCTCGCCGCTCTTAAAAGCCTTGATGGCCATGGCCATAGCCAGATAGGTCTTGCCGGTGCCCGCAGGGCCGATGCCGAACACCACCATTTTATTCTGAATGGCTTCTATATAATCCCGCTGTCCGATGGTCTTCGGCTTAATGGGCTTGCCGTTGATGGTATGGCAGATGATATCCTTGTCGATTTCCGCCAGACTGTCGGCACTGTTTTCCATGGACAAAGAGATGGCGTAATCCACCTGCTGATGGGTCAGTTCCTCATTGCGTTTTGCCAGCTCCGTCAGCTGCGCAAACACCCGAATGGCGCACTCCACCGCTTTTTCACTGCCCACCAGCTTGATCTCGTCGTTTCTGACAAACACTGATATATTCAGGGCTTTTTCGATCTTCTTTAAATACTCGTCAAACTGACCGAAGACGATGTGTATCTGGGGATCCGGAATATCGATGATCCGTTCTGAAATTGCCATTACCCGTTTTCTCCTTCCGTGGGTTCCTCCGGTACCGGGTCGGCGGTAATGGGCCTGCTTACCCCGCAGGGCCCCCGATATACCATGGACAGCGATACCGTACATCCGTTATCATCAAATCTTATTTTAGCATTTTTTTCCATAATGTCCATACCCTGCTGCTCCTGTTTGATACAGAACATCCGGTACCGAATTGCGGCATAAGTTTTGAGGGCTTCGTCGGAAAGCCGGTATTCCAGGGTTTCGTAAGGCTGATACAATGATGATTCCACATCCACCGGCAGATAAAACGCATCTCCCAGCACCAGCACCTTATCTTTGGACCGTACATCATAATCGCTGTTTCTGATTTTCGGCTGATAATTGATAATGGTGTGATCAAACAGGGACAGTTTCAGTCCATGCCGCTTATGTTTGGCATATTTTCTGACCCGCATGGTTCGGGCATACTGCCATTCTATATTTTCCGCGCTTTCCAGAAGAATATCCCCGTCTGCATAGGTGAGATTGGTGCGCAGCACTTCCTTATCGTCGGTGAAATACTCCTCCGCGCCGGAAATCAGCACGTCCCCTTCCGCCACTTCGTCTCCTTCTTTCACCAGCGGCACGCCGGTTCTGGTCACAATACCAACCACTTTGCCCGCCCGGTCCGCTACCAGATCCGACGTGCCTTCGTGGAGGGCCAGTTTGTCATTCAGATAGGTGTTTTCCTTGATCTGCACAAACAGGCCGGTGCCTTTGACACTGGCTGAAACCCACAGGATATCGTCGTATTGGTTGCGAATGGCTTCTTCGATTTTTTCACAGTCGCATCTGCTTTTTAAAGTCCCGTAATCTACATGGCAGGAAACAATGGTCTCTAAGATTTCCGCTTCTTTTCGGTTTACACAGCCGCTGATATCGATCCGCCACAAAAAAAGCGTCAGAAGATACAAAGCCGCGCCGGCGGCAGTCAGGGATATAAAAAATGCCTTCCGGCTGATAAAATACCGCAAAGAAGACAGGATGCCCGATTCCTTTTCCACTGTAAAACGCCCGGCGGTTTTGACGGCTGCCTCCTGCAGTTTCTTCAAATCCTTCCGCCGGACCGATACGATACAGACATCATCCGCTTCGGCTGCCCGCAGGCCCACGTCATAAAAATGCACGCCCATGGAGGAGGCAACGCTCAAAAACCGCAGGGGATCTTTTGCTTCCAGCCGGACGCGGCAGCCGTCCGGCAGCCAGTATCCCTTTTTCATCGGAACAGCACCTCCGAAATGCAGCCTGCCACCGCCATTTCATATTTCGAATAATAGTTTATAAATAAAGAATTGCCAAGTATATTTACCCGGCAATCTTTTGCGTCCACGATAATCTCCCGATCGGTGTACTGAATCAGTTTTCTGTAATTTTCAATATAAATCTGCCTGTTGGAAACCAGTTCCAGACAAAGCGCACCCACTTTGATGCCCGTATTTTGCTGCATATCCATACTTCCTGCACTGAATCATTATAACTGTATGCAGAAAACAGGCGTTTCATGCGCCGGGCTGCTTTGCTTTATTGAACATCTTCCTGATCGGACAAGTCAGCTTTTTTGCTTGCCGACGCTTCCTTCTCCTCTTGCTGTAAATAGAACATCGCCTTTTGTGCTTCAATTTCCGCCCGCAGTTCTTCCTCGGTCGGCAGATACAACTTGTATTTTGAGGCAAATAACTGTTCGTTTCCGTGCAGGATGGAGTATTTTGCAATATCCTCGTCCGTATCGGAGCAAAGGACAATGCCGATGGTCGGATTGTCGCCTTCACTGCGTTTCAGTTCATCGTACATTCGGATATACATGTCCATCTGTCCGACATCCTGATGGGTGATCTTGCTCGTTTTCAAGTCGATGAGCACAAAGCATTTAAGGATATAGTTGTAGAAAACGAGGTCGATATAATAATCCTCTTTTTCGGTGTGAATATGCTGCTGCCTTGCAACAAAGGCGTAGCCTTTGCCCAGTTCCATAAGAAATTTTTGCAGATTGGAAATGATGCTTGCCTCCAGTTTCGTTTCAGTAAAAGAGGCGTCCGGCGCCATACCCAGAAATTCGGCAATCACCGGATTTTTAATAAATTCCAGCTTGTCCGCCTCATAGGGTGCGGTACGCTCTTTCATTTCCCGTTCCACCGGCACTTTACTTTGGGATTTCAGCACGCGGTAATAATACTGCGAGCTGATGTTGCGCTGCAAGGTACGCACACTCCAGGTTTGCTCCGCCGCTTCCTTTGCATACCAGTCACGGGCTTCTTTATCTTCGACCTGCAACAGAGCGGCGTAATGTGACCAGGAAAGCAGGACGGCAGATTTTCCAGACACTGTCTGGAAAATGTCCCGATAGGTTTTATAAAACGATAAATAATGATACAGATTTGATTTTGTAAATCCTTTTCCGTACTCATCCGTCAGCGATTTTGAAAGTTTTTTGATTACTTCCGTTCCGTATTCCGCTCTTTCTCCGCCGCCCAGTTCTTCTTCTGCAATTCGATAACCGAGCAGCCAATTTCGCTGGACAAGCGCAGTATTGACTGCCTGATAAGCGGCGTTTCGTGCGGATTCGATGATGCCGCACATATCTTTCAATATATCATCTGTTTTTTCAAAACGGGCCATAATACTATCTTGCCCGTAAAGGGAAAGTTTATGTTCCATACCGTTGTCCTCCGACCGAACGCTTTTAACTGTACAGGCTTTCCTTCTACGTCCATTTGGTATGATCATATTATTTATAAAACGGCCAATATTGTCAAGATGTTCCTTAATTTCATATGCAGCTCTGCCGGAAAGAAAAAAGACCATGCTTTTCACACGGCCTTTTCCAACGCTTTCATTTTTCTTATGCGCCGTATCCATCGGGATTCATGGACTGCCAGCGATAGGCGTCCGCGCACATCTCCGCAATCCCGAAACGGGCCTTCCAGCCCATTTCCTTTTCCGCCAGCGAAGGATCGGCATAGCAGGTGGCGATATCCCCGGGACGGCGTTCCATGGTCCGGTAAGGAATCTCTCTGCCGATGACCTGTTCAAAGGCATGGATCACGTCCAATACGGAGTAGCCGATGCCGGTGCCCAGGTTAAATACATGCAGTCCATGGTGCTGCTGCATGTATTCGATGGCTTTGGTATGGCCCTGCGCCAGATCCGTTACATGAATGTAGTCTCTGACGCCGGTACCGTCCGGCGTTGGATAGTCGTTGCCGTACACCCGGACGTATTCCCGCTTGCCCACGATCACCTGGGTGATGTAGGGCACCAGATTGTTGGGAATACCGTTGGGATCCTCGCCGATGCGGCCGCTTATGTCCGCGCCGATGGGATTGAAGTACCGGAGCAATACAATGTCAAACTTCGGGTCCGCCACAGCCAGATCCCGCAGCATATCTTCAATCATCAGTTTGGTTCTGCCGTAAGGATTGGTCACAGACAGAGGGAAATCCTCCTGGATGGGCACGGTTTTGGGCGCGCCGTATACCGTGGCCGATGAACTGAATACAAAGCGGTAAACACCGTATTTCTGCATACATTGAAACAGCTGCAGGGTACCGTTGATGTTGTTGTCATAGTACAGCAGCGGTTTCGCCACGGACTCCGGCACGGATTTCAATCCCGCGAAATGGATTACCGCCTCCGGCCGTTCCTTTGCAAAGATCTGATCCAGCGCCGCCGCGTCCCGCAGATCCGCTTCGTAAAAGCGAATGGATTTTCCGCTTAATTCTTCCACCCGTTTCAGGCTCTCTCTGGAAGCATTGCACAGATTGTCCACCACCACCGTCTCATGCCCGTTTTGCAGCAAATCCAGGCAGGTGTGGGAGCCGATGTATCCGGCGCCTCCGGTTACCAGTATTTTCATAGTCATTCTCCTATCAGAAAGGGCATACATAAAAATGTATGCCCCCGATCACTTTAATTATATTTGCGTTTTCTGGCAGCCTCGGATTTCTTCTTGCGGCGAACACTGGGTTTTTCATAGTGCTCACGCTTACGAATCTCCTGCTGTATGCCTGCCTTTGCACAGTTCCTCTTGAAACGACGAAGCGCACTGTCAAGACTTTCGTTTTCTTTCACTATAACATTTGACATGTACCTAACCTCCCTTCAAACTGTGAAAACACAGGTACTCGTTTACAAGCAATTCACGCTAACTGGTATTATATCATAATCCAAACATTAGTCAAGAATTTTTAAAAATTCATCCGCACATTTCTGCGGTCAGTGTTTTTGCCGCTGCCAGAGCGTCCCCAATCCCAGCCGGATTCTTGCCGCCGGCCTGGGCCATATTGGGCCGTCCGCCGCCGCCGCCGCCCACATGGGCGGAAATCTGCCGGATGAGATTGCCTGCGTGGGCGCCGCGTTTTACAGCGCCGTCCGCCGCCATAGCCACCAGCGATACCTTGCCGTCCTTTTCACTGGCCAGTACCACCACGGCACCGTCCCCTAAGGTTTCCTTACAGCGGTCCGCTGCATCCCGCAGCTGGTTCATATCCATATTCTGCATGGCCTTTGCGAAGAAGCGTATTCCGGCGATATCCTCTGCCTCGGATGCTACGTCGGCCAGGGAGGCATTGGCTGCCTTCGCCTTCAGGGCTTCATTTTCACTCTTTAAGGCCCGGTTTTCGTTTAAGATCTGGCGGATACGCTCTCCCAGCCGGTCCGGCGCTGCCTTCACCTGCGCGGCTGCCTGAGCCAGTTTTTCCTCCATCTCCGAATAATACGCCAGCACAGCGTCGGAAGTGATGGCTTCGATTCTCCGTACCCCTGCCGCGATGCCGCTTTCCGAAAGGATCTTAAACGCGCCGATACGGCCGGTGTTGTCCACATGGGTGCCGCCGCAGAGCTCAATGGAGTAATCTCCCATATTGACGACCCGCACCTCGTCTTTGTATTTTTCTCCAAACAGCGCCATAGCGCCGGTTTTTCTGGCTTCCTCTAAGGGCATGACCTTCGTCACCACCGGCAGGAAGGCCTGAATCTGGGCATTGACGATACGTTCTGCCTCCTGCAGCTCTTCCCGGCTCATCTGGGCAAAATGGGTAAAGTCAAACCGCAGATGCCGGTCGTTGACCAGAGAGCCCGCCTGCTCCACATGATCTCCCAGCACGGTACGCAGGGCCTTCTGCAGCAGATGGGTGGCGGAATGGTTCTTACAGGTTGCCGCCCGGCGGGCAGCGTCTACTTCCAGATGCACCTTTGCATCCAGACGGAACTCGCCCTTTAAAACT
Organism: uncultured Lachnospiraceae bacterium; assembly: GCA_947630875.1. Classification (GTDB taxonomy): domain Bacteria; phylum Bacillota; class Clostridia; order Lachnospirales; family Lachnospiraceae; genus CANRIM01. The sequence continues at coordinate 7,271 of CANRJG010000004.1, read as the reverse complement.
TTGCCCACATGGCCGCTTCGCTCCTCCGACAGCTTGATCGTATCTTCCACGCAAAATACGCTGTCCCCGCAGGTAATGGTGCCGTGGTCTCCTTCCTGTCCGCCCATGGTGGCGTAGAAACAGGTCTGATCCGTGACAATGGTTCCGGTATCGCCTTCGCAGAGGACATTCACCGGCTCCGTTTCCGTGGTCATGGCCAGAATCACGCCGTCCTCCTCCAGTTTGCCGTATCCGGTAAATACGGAAGTGATGGACGGATCGATTTCTTCATATACGGTGGCGTCCGCCCCCATGTAATTGGTGACTTTACGAGCCTTTCTGGCGGTTTCCCGCTGTACCTGCATACAGCGTTCAAAGCCTTCCCGGTCCAGACACATGCCTTTTTCTTCCAGAATTTCCTCCGTCAGATCCACCGGGAAACCAAAGGTATCATACAGGCGGAAAGCGTCTTCGCCGGAAAGTACAGCTGCATTGGTTTCTTTCAGCTGCTGTGTCAGTTCATTCAATATGCCGAGGCCCTGGTCGATGGTCTTGTTGAACTTCTGCTCTTCTTCCCCCAGCACCTTAAAGATCATCTGCTTCTTTTCTTCCAGCTCCGGATATCCGTCTTTGGATTCGCTGATCACCGTCTCGGACAGCTTCGCTAAAAATCTGTCGTGAATGCCCAGCAGCCTGCCGTGTCTTGCGGCCCGGCGGATCAGCCGGCGCAGCACATAGCCTCTGCCCTCGTTACCGGGCAGTACGCCGTCGGAAATCAGGAAGGTGGCGGAACGAATGTGATCCGTAATGAGACGAATGGAAACGTCCGCCGCTTCATTTTCATGATAGTTTACCCCTGCAATCTCACAGATCCGGTCCCGGATGGCTTTCATGGTGTCGATATCAAAGACGGAATCCACGTCCTGTACCACCACGGCCAGACGTTCCAGTCCCATGCCCGTATCGATGTTCTTCTGCTCCAGCAGCGTATAATTGCCCTTGCCGTCGCCTTCAAACTGGGTAAATACATTGTTCCAGACTTCCATGAACCGGTCGCAGTCGCAGCCCACCTTGCAGTCCGGCTTGCCGCAGCCGTATTTGATGCCTCGATCATAATAAATCTCGGAGCAGGGACCACAGGGACCCGCGCCGTGCTCCCAGAAATTGTCGCACTTGCCGTCCTCGTCCCGGTAAAACCGGGTAATTTTTTCAGCCGGAATGCCGATTTCTTTGTTCCAGATTTCAAAGGCTTCATCGTCTTCGAAGTAAATCGAAGGATAGAGCCGCTCCGGGTCCATGCCCACAACCTGGGTCAGAAACTCCCAGCTCCAGGAAATTGCCTCTTTTTTGAAATAATCGCCGAAGGAAAAATTGCCGAGCATTTCAAAAAAAGTCAGATGTCTTGCTGTCTTTCCCACATTTTCGATATCGCCGGTACGGACGCACTTCTGGCAGGTGGCGACCCGCCGTCTGGGGGGAATTTCCTGTCCGGTAAAATAAGGTTTCAAAGGAGCCATACCTGCGTTGATCAGCAGGAGGCTTTTGTCATTATGAGGAACAAGCGAAAAGCTGTTCATTTTCAGATGTCCTTTGGATTCAAAGAAATCCAGAAACATTCTTCTCAGCGCATTAACACCGTATGCTTTCATAGTTCTCTCCTTTTCGTATCCTGTAGCCATTCTCTATATAGTACACAATCAAAGCGCATTTTTCAATAGCCGACTTGCAGGAACTTACGCAAAAAGTCTCTGTTTTGCCTCTGCGGCTTTCCGGTAAATGTATTCCGGCGTCTCGCCCACATGGTAAATGCCCTCTTCATATAGGATCTTTCCGGCCACCACGCTGCGTTTCACATTCTGTGGACCGGCGCTGTAAACCAGATTCTTGATGATATCGTGTTCCGGCTGCATATTGGGCTGCTGCAGGTCGATTTCGATCAGATCCGCCTGCTTTCCCACTGCCAGCACATCGCAGCCGGTAAGTCCCATGGCCAGGGCGGAGCCTGTCGTTGCGGCCCGCAGCACTGTTTCCGCGGGCATGGCTTTCGGATCGTTGCTTAAGAGCTTCGACAATCCGGAGGCCAGATACATTTCCCGGAACATGTTCAGCGCGTTGTTGCTGGCGGCGCCGTCGGTGCCCAGTCCCAGGGGGATCCCCGCCGCGTCATATTCCCAGAGGGGCGCTATGCCGCTGGCCAGTTTCATATTGGAAGCAGGATTCGCAATGACAAAGAGCTGCCGCTGCTGGAAAATCCGGCGGTCTTCTTCTGAAAGATGGACGCAGTGGAACCCGCCGCCGCCGTATTCGAACATGCCGATGCTGTCCATATAAACGGTGGGGGTGGTGTGGTAGCGCTCGATGCAGCCTGCCACCTCGTCTTTCGTTTCCGCATTGTGGCAGAACATGGGCTGTTTGTACGCCGCCGCCGCTTGCGCCAGTTCTTTCATCAGCGCCGCGCTGGTAGTATATTCCGCATGAAATCCCATCCGGTAGCTCAGCAGCGAATTTTTTGCATTATAGGTTTCAAACTCCCGGACCGTAGATTCCGCCGTGCCGCCGAAATCATTGGCGCCGCCGCAGATCACGCAGCGAAAGCCGCTGTCGGCCTGGGCAGCAGCGAAACTGTCCAGATGCATATACATATCAAAGCAGGCTGTGATCCCGGAAGACAGATATTCCAGAAACGCCAGCCGGCTCATCCAGTATACGGCGTCCCCGTCCAGCCTGGCCTCATGGGGAAAAACCGCCTCGTACAGCCAGTCATGCAGCGGCAGATCGTCCGCATAGGAACGTAAGAAGGTCATGGCCGAGTGGGCGTGGGCATTTTTAAAGCCCGGCATCAGAAGATCTCCCTTCAGCTCGATTTCCCGGTCAAAAACCGGCATATCCGCCTTTGTCGGCCCGATATAGGAAATCTTATCGTCCTGCGTCCACAGCTCCGCCTCCTGCACCGCCAGCGGCTGCTGCATAGAAAGCACCCTTCCGTTGTAATATCTGATTTTCATGCCTGCTCCTTTGTCTTTTGCAGTATCAACGGCACATATGGCCTGTCATCAAATGATGATGCAGACCATGCCGCCGTTACTGTCATTTACGATTTTTTTCATGGTATCCTGCAGCTTCAGCCGGCTTTCCTCATTCAGCATGGATACCTTGTTTTCCATTCCGTCGTCTACCAGCTGTTCGATGGTCTTTCCAAAAATATTGGTTTCCCAGATGGTTCCGTTTTCCGCGGACTGCCGGATGTAGGCGATGAGATCATTGGCCTGGGCCTCGCTGCCCACAATCGGCGCGATTTCCGTCTCGATATCCGCCCGGATCATATGAATGGAAGGGCTGCTGGCGTGGATCTTTACGCCGTATTTGCTGCCATGCCGGATCAGCGCCGGCGTATCCAGCGTGATTTCTTCCCGTTCCGGGGTGACCACGCCGTAGCCGTGGGTCCGGACCTCGTTAATTGCCTCCGTGACCTTTGCGTATTCGTTTTTCCGCACGCTGAAATCACGGATCAGGTCAATCAGATCATATTCGTCTTCGATGGGCGTCCCTGCCAGTTCCGATAACGCCTTGTAATAACAGGAATCGTCAAAGGTCACCCGAATCTTTGCGGAGCCGTCCGACAAATCAATATTCTGTACGGAAATATCTCTCACAAAGGGCATTTCGTGGGCAAGCCCTCTGCGTTTGAAATCCCGGACACTGTCTACCTCGCTGATAAAATCCAGCGCAAAGGCCGTGAGGCTCTGCCGGATCGGATGTTCCGCATCCAGCATATCAATCCAGCTGGGCAGATAAAACTCCGTTTTCATCAGCGGAAACTCGTACAGAATGGATTCCAGGATCCGGGCGGCGTCTTCTTTTTTCATCTGCAGACAGTTGACCGGCAGCACCGTAACCTGGTATTTTTCTTCCAGCTCCGCCGCCAGCGCGATAGTTTCTTTTGCATAGGGCTTTGCGGAATTAAGCAAAATCACGAAGGGCTTGCTGATTTTTTTCAGCTCCGCCACGGTCCTTTCCTCCGGTTCCACATAGTTTTCCCGCAGAATATCGGTAAAGGTTCCGTCCGTCGTAACTACGATCCCGATCTGGGAATGATCGTGAATCACCTTAAAGGTCCCGATTTCCGCCGCCTTGGAAAACGGAATCTCATAATCCAGCCAGGGGGTTTTCACCATCCGTTCCGTATGCTGTTCACTGGCCGCATCCGCGCCGCTTGTCATAAAACCGACGCAGTCCACCAGCCGGAACTTCGCCTGGATTCCGTCCACGTCGATCTGGGCGGCTTCCTTGGGAATAAACTTCGGTTCCGAAGTGGTTACCATGGTTCCGCTGGCAGACAGCGGAAGCTCGTCAATGGCCCTGGTTTTTTCCGGGCCTTCCGCCATGGCCGGCAGCACCATCAGTTCCATAAACCGCTTCACAAAAGTGGATTTTCCCGTTCTGACGGGGCCCACCACACCGATATACAAATCGCCGCCTGTCCTTATTGCAATATCTCTGTAAATATTTCTATCCGGCATCTTCCCATTCCTCCATCAACACTGTGATACTGATAGATTCATATGAAAAGAATGCCGGATTTATGACCGTCTTTTCGGTTTGCGGCAGAAAGCTGCAAAAAATTTCAAAATGCGAAACAGGATTTACGCGGGCTGCTTCATCCCGCCGATCATCCAGTCCGCCGCATCCTCTGCGTAGCTTTCCAGCAGTCTGCGCTCGTTCAGATAATGCATGATAGTATAGCGGTCCCGCAGCTTCAGACCTTTGTAAATGCCTTCAAGAATCATTTCACGGTCCAGCACCGGCATGGGCATTTCCAGCGCACGGGCTGCCTGCATACTTGCGTCAAAGGATTCCAGATAGCCGCCGATCAGTTCTTTCAGATGCGCGTCCTTTGTTTCCCGGTACAGCCGTCGGTACATATGCATGACCATCAGCGTGGCCTCCATAACTTCAATGCCGTGGAGATTGGGCTTTTTGCCTTCCGCCAGCAAATGCAGCTCCCAGATATGGCTGAACATATGCTCCGCGCCGGAAGCCGGCCTGGAACAGCCGGTATAGGCCATGCCCAGTCCGCTGACCATGAAACCTTCCATGACGTTTTTCACGATTTCCGGGGAGCGGCTCTTTAACTGCGCCGCGTTTTTCAGGCACTGATCCGCAGCCCGCAGCACGTCCTTCGCAATGGTTTCGCAGTAATAATCGTCTTTGTAATCCCGGGCCAGTTCCCAGTCTAAGATCGCCGTATACTTGCCCAGCATATCGCCGATGCCCGCCTGCAGCATGTCATAGGGGGCCTGGGTCAGAATATCCAGATCGCCGATGATGTATCTGGGCGTATTTCCCTTGATTGTGGCCTTGGTTCCGTCAAACAGGAAGGGCGAACCTCCCGAGGCATAGCCGTCCATGGAGGGTGCCGTGGCGCAGATGCCGTAAGGCCGGTTCAGCCGGAAGGCCGTCAGTCTCGAAAGATCGTTCACTACCCCCGACCCGACGCCGAGGATAAAATCCGGCAGCGGCGAAAACGCACACAGATCGGTATTCGCCAGCGGCGGATAGAGATGCACAAAGATTTCTCCCAGGTTTTCCGGCGTGGGCAGCGGATCTTTTTTCAGCACATAATGGTGAAAATACCTGCCTGCCGCCTGCAGTTCTTCGATCACCGCAGCCCCGGCCACCTGATAGGTGGTTTCGTCCGACAGCACGAAGATCTGATGGTAATCCTTTAAGATATCCGGAACTTTTGCAAGGGCTCCGGATTCCAGTACGATCTGCTCCAGCGCCGCTTTATGATAGCCCTGGGCGCAGCTACATTTCATCTCATACATTTTTTAGCGCCCCCATTTCATGCCGGCATGTTCCTCCCGGCTTAACCGTGTCATCAGATCCCGCAGGGCTTCTTTCGCCGTCTTCTCATGGAACAGGCACTGATTGACTTCCTCTACGATGGGCATGGAAACATGATAATGGTCTGCCAGCGTCTTGGCCGCTTTGGCGGAATAAACGCCTTCCACCACCATTTTTACTTCCTCCATGGCTTCCTCCATGGTTTTGCCCTGTCCGATCAAGATGCCTGCTCTCCGGTTACGGGAATGCATACTGCCGCAGGTAACAATCAGGTCGCCGATGCCCGAAAGCCCGGAAAAGGTTTCCTTATCCGCGCCCATGGCCGTTCCCAGTCGGCTGATTTCCGCAATGCCTCTGGTAATCAGCGCCGCTTTGGTATTGTCCCCGCAGCCTAAGCCGTCCGCCATACCCGCGGCCAGCGCGATGACGTTTTTAATGGAACCGCTCAGCTGTACCCCCAGCATATCCGGCGAGGTATAGACCCGGAAGAAATGATTGGCAAACAGGGTCCGCACCTGCTCCGCGGTTTCCTGCCGTTTCGCAGCCACCACCACCGCTGTGGGGATGTCTTTGCCCACTTCCTCCGCATGGGAAGGCCCGCTGATCACCGCGGTGACTGCCTGGGGGATTTCCTGTGCGATGACCGAAGACATGGTCATCAGCGTTTCTTCTTCAATGCCCTTGGCCGCATTCACCAGAATCTGCCCTTCGGACACATAAGGCGCCATCATTTTGCTGACGGAACGCATATGGGGCGACGGCACGGCAATGACGCAGATTTCGGCAGCGCAGACCGCTTCCTGTAAATCTCCGGTGATGTGGATGCTCTCCGGAAGTCTGACCCCCGGCAGCTTTTCGGTCTGTTCATGCTTTTCCTGCAGCAGAGCCACTTCCGCTCCATCGATGGACCAGAGCCATGTTTCATGGCCGTTTAACGCAATCAGTCTTGCCAGGGCGCTTCCCCAGCTTCCCGCACCGATCACTGCTGTTTTCATATTATTCCTGTCCTTTCTTTTTGGCTTTTCCGAAATACAGTTTATTTTCCGTGCCCCGAATCAGTCTGCGGATATTCGGCGCATGCTTTGCAATAATAATCACTGCGACGATGACAAACAGCACGTACCATTCCTTCAAATAACTGCTGCCCGCCGCAAAAACCAGCCGGTCGTTCTCTCCGGAAATCAGCATCATCAGTACCAGCACCAGCACCGCGCTGACCGAGCCTAAAGATACATAGCGGGTCACAGCCACGCACAGAAAAAACAATACCATTGGTACGATCAGCACCGGCCATGCGGTAGACGCATGGTGCAGTCCGAAGACGAAAACCAGAACCAGCCCCAGCAGGGAGGCAACGCCCTTGCCGCCTTTAAAATGCAGATAAAAGGGGTAAATATGTCCCAGAATCGCGCCGATCACCGCATACAGGCAGATGAGCAGATATG